>NZ_JBSGTX010000016.1:0-117478 GCF_053607625.1 Streptomyces sp. NPDC055103 | reverse complement strand
CATCAGGGTCGCGGCGCCGGGCATCTCGGGCAGGCAGGCCCGGCGCCGGTACGCCTCCGGGAGCGAGGCGACGGTGATCGCGCCGAGGGGCGGGCCCGCGGCACCCCCGCCCGCCGCCCCCCCCCACCGCGCGCTGCGTATGCCGTACCTCGGCGTGCCCGGTCGCCGACCGCTACCTCTGCTGCGTCACGTCCCGGACTTGCTGGGCGAGGTGATCCAGGACGGCCCTCGGGTCGGCGGAGGGTGCGACGGCCTTGCCGATGTTCCGCTTGATGGTGTTGCTGACCTGCAGCCAGGACGGGTCGTTGACCGGGTAGAGCTGCGCGGTGCGCAGCGCGGTGAGGAACTGCTCGGCGCTGGGGTCCGCCGCGGCGTACCGGGACGCCTCGGTGGCGGACACCGTCGACGGCAGAAGGTGGTAACGACCGGCGAACTCAATGATGTTCTTGTCCTCGTAGACGAAGTTCAGGAACGAGCCCACCAGTTCGCGGTTGCCGTCGTGCTTGAAAGCCATCATCCAGTCGGCGACGCCCGCCGCCGGCGGGGTCTCCCGCTCGTCCAGGGTGTCCGACACCGGCATGCGCAGGGTGCCGACCTTCATGCCCTTCGCCCTCGCCTCGTGAAGGAGCGAGGGATAGCCGTTGACCATGCCGACATCGCCGCGCAGGAAGGCGGCGAAGGCGTCCTGCCGGTTGAGCTCGGCCGGCGGGACGGGGCCGGTGAGGGCCGGCACGACGAGGTTGTCCTTGATCCAGCGGAATGTTTGCGCGTTCTGCTCGGACGCGATGCTGTAACTGCCGCTGGTGTCGGTGTATCCGCCGCCGTTGCTCAGTTCCCAGATCAGGGCCTCGGCGTGCGCCTCCTCGGGGCCGAGCGGCAGGGCGTACGGGTAGAGCACGCCCTCCTCCTTCAGCGCCTTGGCCGCGTCCTTCAGCTCCGACCAGGTCTTCGGCGGCTTCGCGCCCGCCGTGTCGAACAGCTCTTCGTTGTAGAAGAGCAGCCGGCTGCTGGCTACGAAGGGCAGGCCGTAGAGGTCGCCGTCCACCGAGCCGGCCTCCGCGAGGGGCCGCAGGAAGTTCGCCTCCGTTCTGACCGACATCACCTCGCTGGCGGCGTGGAGGCGGCCCTGCGCGGCGAAGTCGGAGTAGGCACCCATCAGAGCCACGTCCGGGGCGTCGTTCTCCTTGACCATGCGGGTGACCTCGTTGTCGATGTCGGCCCACGGGTAGAGCGTCACCTGGACCTTCATGCCGGGGTGGGCGGCGGTGAAGGCGGTGCTCAGCTTGTCCCAGTACGCCTTGGAGGAGGTCGCGGGGCCTGCGCCGTACTCGGGTGCCACCAGGCGCAACGTCGTCGGGTCGCCACCGGACGAGCCGCAGCCGGTGACGAGGGAGCCCAGTAGTCCGAGCGCCGCCACGGAGGTGGTCATGCCGGAGAGTCTGCGTCGCATGGGACTTTCCTCTGGATCTTTTTGGACAGTGCGGCCGAAATTCTCTCCCGTCCCGGGGCTGAATTGCGCCTCCTGGCGCAGGTTGTGGCCATAGCTCCAAGCGAGAGGATCCGGCCTGGTGTCTTCCGATATGCCGCAGCCGCTTCGACGCGCGTAGAAACCCCGCGCCCGCATCCGACGTGTCCTGAAACCTGTCCTGATGGAGATCGGCTCCGGCTGTTACCGTCGGTTCGGCAGCAAAGACTACTGAGGAGTACGCCATGAGGAGACGTCAGTTGACCCGCCGGCGGATATCCGTTCTGGCCGTCACGGTCGCCGCGTTCACCGCCACCGCCCTGGGCAGCGCCCCGGCCGCGCAGGCCGCCGGGCCCGCCGAACTCCGCCTCGTTCCGCTCGGCGCCGACTACGGGACGGTGCTCCGGCAGCAGGTCGCGTACTGGAACCTGAACCGGCTGTCGGCCGCGTCGCTCAACGGCGACGGGTCCGAGGCCGTCGCACCGGCCGCCGGATGGGACGACACCGCCCGGCCCTGGGCCGGCGGCGGGAAGGTCGCCCGTACGACGGGCAAGCTGGTGATGCGGATGCGCAACGCCGACGGCACGGGCACGACCGATGCCCTCTCGGCCTGCACCGCCACGGTGGTCAGGAGCCAGAACAAGAGCGTCGTGGTCACCGCGGCCCACTGCCTGCGCGTCAACTGGGGCCTGAACGCTCCGCTGGACCTGAACCAGATCGCCACGAACGTGCTGTTCATCCCCGACTTCCGGGGCGAGAACCTGCCGCGCGTCGCCCCCGGGACCGACCTGAACAGCGGACCGGCGATCGGCCCCGACGTCGCCCCCTACGGCGTGTGGGCGGTCACCCGCGCCTGGTGGACCGAGGGCTGGGCGGGCCAGGCCAACCACTTCAACAACAACGACATGGCCGCCATGGTCGTCGACAACCCGGCGGACGACCGCCCGATCGAAGACGTCGTGGGCGGCGGCCAGTCGATCGGCTTCAACCCGGCCCGCACCACGCCGCGCACCAACTTCGGTTACCCAACCGTCAACTTCAAGAGCTACAGCGGCCCCAACTTCTCCAACACGGGCGCGGCGGTGATCAACGGCTCTCCGAACGTCAACAACGTCCCCGCCGACCAGCAGCGCGTCTACGACGGACGCTCCCTGCTGTTCAGCCAGGGCCCGTCCTGGATCAACCGGGAATGGTGGTGGGACACCAACAGCGACCTGATGAAGACCCAGCTCAGCCCCGGCGCCAGCGGCGGCCCCTGGTTCAAGGACTTCGACCCGGCCACGGGGGAGGGCGTCCTGGTGGGCGTCACCTCGCACTTCGCCCAGTCCAGCACCGGCGGCCTCGACGCGATCGCCGAGGCCGAGTCGCGCGCCCCCAGCCCCTACATGGCGGGGACGAACTTCGGCGACCAGGAGAAGGCGACCTTCGAGACGGCCCAGTCCGTCACCCCCGGGGCCTGACCGTGCGCCGGCACCGCGCCGGGGTCAGCCAGGCGGTGGGGTGAGATCTCCGCGCAGCCGCCGGGTACGGAGCGCCAGCTCCAGCTCGAAGCGGCGGTCCGGGTCGTCCAGGTCGTCGCCCCACAGCTCACGGAGCTGCCTCAGCCGGTAGCGCACGGTCTGCGGGTGCACTCCGAGCCGGGCCGCCACCTCCGGGGCCCCGCCCCGCGTCTCCAGCCAGGCCAGCAGTGTCTCGGCGAGCCGTTGGGCGTGGGCCGGGCCGCCGGACTCGTCCAGCTGTGCCAGCCGCCGTCGCGCCAGATCGTCGATCAGCTCACCCGCGGGCAGCAGTACCAGGGCCTCGACGTGCTCGCCGCAGGGAAGGAGCCGGCCGCGCGGCAGCAGACCCCGCTCGATCATCCCGACGGCGGCCTCCGCCCAGCGCAGTGACGTGGCGGCCTCGGCCAGGGGAACCGACGGGCCGATCGCCCCGGACCAGCCGGCCACCGCCCGGTCCAGCAGCTCCGCGCGCCCCGGGGCGTCCGGGTCCGGTACGACCAGGCGCGGCTGCGCGCCCTCCATGTCGAGCAGGATCTCGTCGCCCACGGCAGGGGCGACGGCCTCCTCGGCGGGCCGGAGCAGTACCGCCACGGCCACCTTCCCGGGCAGCTGCCAGCTCAGGTCCGCCGCGCGGTCGGCGAGCAGGGCGGTCGGGTCCGAGCGGTGCTCGGTGAGCAGGAGATCGACGAGCAGCCGTTGCAGGCGCAGTCGCTCCCCGGCCTTGCGGGCGACGGCCTCGGCGTAGCCGCGTACCGACTGGGCCACCATGCCGTCCAGGTACTCGAACGCCGACTCGGCGAGTTCGTACATGGCCGAAGGCGGGATGTCGGCCTGCTGGCCGACCTCCGCCATGCGCCGCCAGGAGAGGCGGACGCCCAGCCGGTAGATCCCCTGCAAGGAGTCCAGGCTGCGCCCCTGGGAGACCTCGCCGCGCCCGAAGTCCCGGAACAGCTCCGGGAGGGCGCGCGGCCGGTCCGACCCCGTGGTCATCTGTTCCACGAAGAGTTCGAGGGCGTGCCGGATCGCCACCAGGGCCTTCGGCTCTCCGGACTCGTCGGGCAGGAACACCAGGCCCGGATACTCGCGCCGGATCTCGGCGAGGATGTCCTGGGCCAGTTCGGGGACCTGCTCCAGGGCGCGGTCGGCGAACTGCTGAATCCGTTGTCCTGGCACGTCGTGCCAGGCTGACGACGCTTCCACCACACCGCTCTTGGGTGTCCGGTCCGTACGCGCTCGGTCCGCGGGTCGCATGTCCCGGCCTAGCCCGCACCGGAGCCGGCCGTGTCGGACGTGCCGTCCGCGGGCGGTTCGGGGAACGTGACGAGCGGCACATTCGGCTGCTCGGGTGTGGCGTCGAGAGCGGTGACGATTCCGAAGGCGGCGCCTGCGGCCAGGAGGGCGGAGGCGGCGCAGGTCAGGAAGGCGGCGAGCAGTCTGGTCATGGGGATGATCGGCCTCTCGGTCATGGAGGTCTGTCACCCAGCGCGCCGGCCCGGTCCGGCGTCGCCAGTATGAGAGGCGCATTGACAGGTGGTCAAGAGCCGCCTAATTTCGCCGCCACAGGACTGTTACTCCCGGGTACGCATTCTCGTCCCGGACAGGCTGCACCCCACGAGTGCGCCTCCTTCCCGCACGGCCCATGAGCCTTCCCGCACGCCGCTCCCGTATTGGAGTACCCGTATGCGCCGTTCAATATCACCTTTGTCCCTGATTCTGCTGGGTGTCGGAGTCTTCCTGCTGGTGTTCACGCAGCTGCTGCTCCGGTACGTCGAGCCGCGCGCCAAGCGCACGCCGACCGATGTGGACTCCACGACGGTCTTCAGCGGTCAGGGCAGCTACTTCGACACCGGGTCCGTCTCCACGGTGGAGGGCCGGACGATCACGATCACCCGCCGGGTGCTGGGGGACGTCGCGGGCGGCGAGCGCAGCGGACACGCGATCTGGGACGTGTCGACGCAGATCGACTCGCCGAAGACGCTCGCGCTGGGCGACCCGCGGAAATCCCTCCAGTGGACCACCGAGCGCTGGGTGACCGACCGCCGGACCAACCTCCCGGTGCGCTGCTGCGACGAGAAGCCCGCGTTCGAGGGTGAGGCCTACCTGAAGTTCCCGTTCGACATCGAGAAGCGCGGCTACTCCTGGTGGGACAGCACCTTGGGTGCCACCGTGCCGCTGGAGTTCCAGGAGGTCGCCAAGGTCGACGGGCGCGAGGGGTACCGCTTCGTCGGCAGCGTCAAGGCCACCCCGACCGGCACCCGCCTGGTGCCCGCTGTGCTGGTGGGCAGCACGAAGCCGGGTCAGGTGGCGGCGGAGGAGTGGTACTCCAACGCGCGGATCGAGCTCACGGTGGACCAGCGCACGGGGCGGATCATGAACGCGCTGATCGCGCCGAAGAAGACGCTGCGGGCCCCCGGTTCACGGAAGGACGCGGTGACCCTGCTGTCCAGCGAGCGGCTGGAGTTCACGGAGGCGACCCGGCGCGAGCAGGTCGAGCTGGCCTCCGAGGACAGCGCCCGGCTGAAGCTGCTCGGCGAGACCGCGCCCCTCGTGGGCGGTATCGCGGGCGGCCTGTCGGCCGTCGCCGGCGCGGTGCTGCTGATCCGCGGGCCCCGGCGGAGCGATCACTCATCGGTGTGAGGAAACGGGGCCGGCCAAAGTCCCGAACTTGTCATCAGCGTGAGTAGCCGGAATGAATGCTTGAACGAAGACTGATGTTACCCCGCGGTAAGGCCGACGTTTCCGCTTCACCGGCTGTCACCCCGGCAGCCCGTCGCCGCGGTACCCGCAGCACCCCGTACGAGCCAGCCCAGCGCTTCATCCCCGGAAGCCCGGCACACCCTCACGCGTATCCCATGCGTATCCCCCTACGCATCCCACCCGCAGCCGCCGAGTTGGAGCACCGCTATGCCCCAGCGCTCGTCCGCTCTGGCCCCGGGCCAGAAGGACTCCCGTTCCGTCCCCGCTCAGCCCCCCACCGGCAGCCACGCCACCCCGCGCCGCATCACCTTCCTCGCCCGCCGTGACCTGGCCAACCAGGCCGCCGGGGGCTCAGAACTGCTCATCGACCGGATAGCCGACGGTCTGACCGCCGGAGGCCATGAGGTCACGCTCGTGTGCGGCGGCCCCGCCGCCACACGGGACTACCGGGTGGTCTCCGCGGGAGGCGACGCCCGTCACTTCCTTCGCGCCAGGGCGACCTTCGCCCGCGAGGTCGGCGACTGCGACCTGCTGGTCGAAGTGTGCAACGGCATGCCGTACCTGGCACCGCTGTGGCACCGCGGACCCACGGTGTGCCTGGTCAACCACGTGCACACCGATCTCTGGCAGATGCGTTACCCGGGCCCGGCCGCACGCCTCGGACGCAGGCTGGAGCACTGGGCCCTGGCAGGCACCCATCGCGACAACCTGATGGTGGCCGTCTCCGAGTCCACCGCCGCCGAGCTGCGCGCCATCGGCGTGGCCCCGGACCGCATCCGGATCGTCAACAACGGCGTCGAGGAACCCGGCCCCCTGCTGCCCGAGGCGAAGGAACCGCTGTTCCTGGCCGTCGGCCGGCTGGTGGAGTACAAGCGGATCGACCTGCTGCTACGCCTGTGGGAGCGGGTCCGCCCCGTCACCGGCGGCCGCCTCGTCATCGTCGGGGACGGCCCCGAACGGGAACGCCTCGAAGCCATGGCCGGCCCCTCCGTGACCTTCGCCGGCCGGGTGTCGGAGGCCGAGAAGCACCGGCTGATGTGCGAGGCGTGGCTGCTGCTGCACCCCTCCCTCGTCGAGGGCTGGGGTCTTGTCGTCACCGAGGCGGCCGCGCGGGCCACCCCCGCGATCGGCTTCGACATACCCGGCCTGTGCGACTCCGTCGAGGACGGGAAGACCGGGGTGCTCGCCCGGGGAGAGAGCTCGTTCGCCGCCGCGTGGTGCACCCTGGCCCTCAGTACCGACCGGCGCGCGGCCATGGGGCGTGCCGCCGCCGAGCGCGCCGAACGCTTCCGCTGGAGCGCGACGGTCCGCCAGTTCCGGGCGGTCGCCGCCGAGGCCGCGGCCCGCGCCGCGAGGCCGGGACGCGACGGGAGCGGCCGTGGCTGAGATCACCGACCGCGGATTCAAGGATCCGTCGCTGAGGCGATCGACCGCCCTCTTCCGGGCGTTCCTGCGCGAACCCAGCGATCCCGAGCGGTGCTACACCCTGCTGGCCCGCGACTCGGTCGCGCAGGTGGCACACCATGTCGACCTGACCGGCAAGATCGTCGTCGACGTCGGTGGCGGCAGCGGCCACTTCACCGAGGAGTTCCGCCGCCGTGGCGCGCACAGCTACCTCTTCGAACCCGACCCGCGGGAGCTGGGCGCCCGCGGCCGTACCACCGAGGACGCGGTCCTCGCCGACGGGTATCTGCTGCCGCTCGCCGACGGCGCCGCCGACGTGTGCTTCTCGTCCAACGTCCTCGAGCACGTGGCGGACCCGCAGACGTTCATCAGCGAGATGGCACGGGTCACCCGCCCCGGCGGGCTGATCTACCTGTCGTTCACCAACTGGCTCTCGCCCTGGGGAGGTCACGAGACCGCGCCGTGGCACTACCTCGGGGCCGACCGGGCCCGCGCGCGCTACGAACGGCGCACCGGCCGCCCGGCCAAGCACACCCTCGGGGAGAACCTCTTCCCCGTCCACATCGGTCCCACCCTGCGGCATGTCCGAGGTCGCGACGACGTGCGGGTCGTGACGGCGCGATCACGCTACTGGCCGTTCCTCGCGAGCACGATCACCCGGGTGCCGGGACTCCGCGAGATCGCCACCTGGAATCTGCTGCTGATTCTCAGGCGAAGCCCATGAGCACGCGAAGCGAGGAGCGGTCATGACCACTACGGTCCAGGCACCCACCCGGGTGCCGCAGCCCGGCCCGGCGCCGTCGGAGACGGCCGGCGAACCGCGCGGACGACGCCTGCTGTTCGGCTTCTGGGCCGCCGTCCTGGTGGCGTTCCTCGCCGTGTCACCCGGGAAGATGACGTTCGAGACCAAACTCGGCGTCGCCCTCGACCCCTGGCGTTTCCTCGGCGACCTCGGTTCGCTGTGGAACGGGAACGTCGGCCTCGGCGGCATCGCCAACCAGTACGTCGGCTACGCCTTCCCGGCACTCCCTTACTACGCGCTCATGGACCTCCTGCAGGTCCCGGTCTGGCTGGCCGAGCGGCTCTGGCTCTCGGTCATCGTGACCGCCGCCTTCTGGGGCGCGCTCCGGCTCGCCGAGCGGCTGCGCGTGGGGACGCCCGCGAGCCGCGTCCTCGGCGCCGTCGCCTACGCGCTGTGGCCCACCTTCACGATCGTCATCGGCTCGACCTCCGCCGCCGCGCTGCCCGGCGCCCTGCTGCCCTGGGTACTGCTGCCGCTGACCTCCGCGGCGTACAGCCCCCGGAAGGCCGCCGCCCGTTCGGCGCTGCTGATCCCCTTCATGGGCGGTGTGAACGCCGCCTCGACGCTCGCCGCGCTGCTGCCCGTGGGTCTGTACCTCCTCAGCCGTCCACCCGGTCGACGCCGGCGCGCGCTCCTCGGCTGGTGGACACCGGGCGTCGTCCTCGCCACCGTGTGGTGGGTGGTGCCGCTGCTCCTGCTCGGCGCGTACGGCGAGAACTTCATGCCGTACGTCGAGCAGGCCGACACCACCACCGCCACCATGTCCGCGACCGAACTGCTGCGCGGCGCCGGGAACTGGGTGGCCTATCTGCACTTCGGTGAGGCGTGGCTGCCGGCCGGCTGGACCGTCGCGACCTCCGTCGTCACGGTCCTCGGCTCGGCGCTCGCCGCGGCCCTCGGCCTCGCGGGCCTGGCCCGGCGGGACCTGCCGGAGCGCCGCTGGCTCCTCCTGACGGTCCTGACCGTCGTCCTGATCACGCTCGCCGGCTACGGCGGAGCCTTCGGCGGTCCCTTCCACGGTGCCGTCCAGGACTGGCTGAACGGTCCGCTGAAGCCCTTCCGCAACATATACAAGTTCCAGCCGGGACTGGCCCTCGCGCTCGTCCTCGGGCTGACCCATCTGACCGCCGAGCTGACCGAGCGCAGAAGTTCCCGCGCCCTCCGCGGCCGCCGTTGGGTGCCCGCGACCGCGGCGGTCCTGGTACTCCCCGGTCTTGCCCTCCCGTACGTCAACGGCTCGATCCTCCAGCCCGGGGCGTTCACCAAGCTGCCCACCCACTGGGAGAAGGCCGCCGGCTGGCTCAAGGACAACGCCCCGCACAGCCGGGCCCTGGTCGTCCCGGCGACGGCGCACGGCATCTACACCTGGGGTTCCCCCATCGACGAGCCGCTGGACGTGCTCGCCGAGAGCCCCTGGGCACAGCGGGACTTCGTCCCCTTCGGCACCCCCGGAGCACGCCGTACGACGGACGCCGTCGAGCAGGCGCTGCTGTC
Source organism: Streptomyces sp. NPDC055103 (assembly GCF_053607625.1). Classification (NCBI taxonomy): domain Bacteria; kingdom Bacillati; phylum Actinomycetota; class Actinomycetes; order Kitasatosporales; family Streptomycetaceae; genus Streptomyces; species Streptomyces sp. NPDC055103. The sequence continues at coordinate 108,117 of NZ_JBSGTX010000016.1, read as the reverse complement.
CGGCGCCGAGGTCCCCGGCCTGCGGGCGTACCTCGCACGGGCCGGCATGCACGAGGTGGTCGTCCGCAACGACCTCGACCCCGACCAGATCGGCTACGTCCCGCCGCAGACGGTGAAGCGGACCCTGGAGTCGTCCGGCTACCGCAAGGTCACCGGATTCGGCCCGCTGGTGACCGGCGGACGCATCGCCGCCGACACCCCGCTCCAGGTGCAGGCGCTCTATCCGCGGCTCCAGGCCGTCGAGATCTACGAGCCGCGGAACCACGACGGGCGGCCCGACAGGGTCGGTGTCGCGGCCGTGGCCGACACGGCCGTGGTCAGTGGCGGACCCGAGGCGCTGCTCCAGCTGTCCGCCGATCCCTCGATGGCCGGGCGGCCCGCCGTCCTGGCCGGGGACAAGCTCCCCAAGGGCGTCGTCGCACCGGTGAACGCGGTGGCGGACGGGCTCCGCCGGGCCGACACCCGCTTCGGCCTGGTCAACAACAACACCTCGTACACCTACACCGCGGACGAGCGCAATCACTCCGGCAGCCTGCAGAACCCGGGCGAGAAGCCCCACCAGATCCTGCCGTCGGAGGGCACCGACCACCAGACGACGGCGGCGCTGCGCGGCGCCGAGGCCGTGACGGCCTCCAGCAGCGGCAACTGGCTCTTCCACCTGCCGCAGTACGACCCGGTGAACGCCTTCGACGGCGACCCCGACACCGCGTGGGCCGAGGGCAGCCCGGGCGAGCCGGTCGGCCAGTGGCTCCGCGTGGACTTCTCCGGGCCGACCGACATCCCGGCCTCCCTCCAGCTGACACCCCTGCCGGGCGACGCCCTGCGCGCGGCGCCCACACAGGTGCGGATCGAGACCGACCGCGGCTCGGCCGACAGCCCCCTGAAGACGAACGGCCTGCCGCAGACCGTCAAGGCTCCCGCCGGCGAGGCCTCCTGGATGAAGATCACCGTCCTCGCCGCGCAGCAGGCGCGCCCCGGCCTCTCCGGCGTCGGCTTCTCCGAGGTGTCGATCCCGGACGTGCGGGTCACGCGCATGCTGGTGCTGCCCGCCGACGCGCAGCGCACCGACGCGGCGGCGACCGTGTACTCCCTGCACCGCGGTACCGACGCGGGCGGCCTGGCGCCCGCGTCGGCCGAGGTCGGACTGCACCGGCGGTTCAGCACCGGAGAGCCGGGCGAGTACCGGGTGTCGGCGCGAGCCGTCGCCGTACCCGGCGGCGCGCTGGACGAACTGCTCGACCGTTCGGCCCCCGGACCGAAGAACCGGCTGACGGCCTCCGTGGACTCCACCAGCCGCGCCGGCACGTCGCTCGGCGCCCGCAACCTGGTCGACGGCGATCTGACGACCGCCTGGATCGCTGGCGACCGGCCGGTCGTCCACCTGAGCTGGCCCTCGATGACGAAGATCGACGAGATCATCCTCGTACCGGCGGGCGGGGTGTCCACCCGGCCCGAGCAGGTGATGATCAGCTCCCCGCACGGCGCCGCGGTGGCCGACGTGGACGAGAACGGGCGGGTCCGCTTCCCGGGGATCGAGACGAACCGGCTCGACATCACCGTCACCCGGGTCGCGCCGCTCACCGTCCACAACCCGGTGGCGGACGCGCAGTTGCAGCTGCCCGTCGGACTGAGCGAGGTACACGTTCCCGCCCTGGCCGATCTGCGCGTGCCGCGGCCGAAGGCGACCGCGCGCTTCTCGCTGCCGTGCGGTGGGGGCCCGGACCTCGCCGTGGGCGGTGTCCTGCACAAGACGAAGGCCTCCGGACTGGTCAGGGACCTCACCGAGCGGCGTCCCGTCACCGTCGCCCTCTGCGCGGGCGAGGAGAAGGACGGCACCCTGGCGCTTCCGACCGGTGACCACGAGGTGGAGGCGGCCGACGCGGGCCCGCTGGCGATCACCGACGTCACGCTGACCCGCGGTACCCCTCGGGCCCTCGCGGGTGCCGAGGGCCGTGAGGCCACCGTCACCCGGTGGACCGACGACAGCCGGACCGTCACGGTGTCGGCGGGCGCCGGCGAGGCCGCCTACCTGCGGACCTTCGAGAACGCCAACGACGGCTGGAAGGCCACCCTGGACGGCGAGGAGCTCGAGCCGGTACGCCTCGACGGCTGGCAGCAGGCCTGGGTGATCCCGGCCGGCGCGTCCGGCACGGTGACCATGGAGTTCGAGCCCTCCGGGCCGTACCGGACAGCCCTGGTCGGCGGTGCGCTCGCGCTCGTCGTCCTTGCCGCCCTGGCCTTCGTGGGCCGCCGGCGCGACGACGACGGTACCGACGAGAGGCTGTCCGAGCCGGCGGCCCCGGGGATGCTCCTGGGCACGCTGGCGCTGACCGCGGTCGTCGCGGTGGCGGCGGGCCCGCTGGCCCTGGTCGTGCCCGTACTCGCCGTGGCGGCCCGGTTCCGGCCGGCCGTGTTGGTGCCGACCGCGGCGGCGGCGATGGCCGGCGCCGGTCTGGTCGCGGCCCTGGGTGCCGGGGATCCCGTCGCCGACGGGGCGGGCGCGTTCAGCGGGCCGGCGCAGGCGCTCACGCTGGTGGCCCTGTCCGCCGCGCTGGTGACGGCGGTGAGGCCGACGTCCCCGGCCGCCGGACGGGGGGACGACGCCGGGCACGGAGGCGACGGCGGGTGGGAGGACGGCGCCGGGCATGAAGGCGACGGCGGGTGGGAACACGGCGCCGGGTACGAGGGCGACTACGGCTCCGGCGCGCGGGAAGCCGGGCCGGTGGTCACGGCCCGGCCGCGCACCACCGGCGAGGACGGTGGCCTCTCGTGACCCCACTGTGGAGCGCCGCCGGGAGGGGGACCGCACCCTCTCCCGGCGGGGTCCGGATCCCCTTTCCGACCGTCGACGAGGTGTCGCGGCACTGCCTCGACGACGACGAACCGGAGACCGTCCACATCGAGGTCCATCTGCCCGGACGCCCGGACCCGGAACGGCTCCGGGCCGCGTTCCGGCGGGCCCTGCCGACGCACCCCAGGGTGCTGGCACGGGAAGTACCCCACCGACGTCACCGGCGGTCCTTCGCGTGGGAACTGACCGGCCGCCCGGACAGCGATCCGGTGAACTTCGTGGAGCCGGGGCCAGGTCCGGGGCCAGGTCCAGGTCCAGATCCGGGTTCGGGGCCAGGTCCGGGACCTGACGCCTTGACGCTGGCCAGGTCCCGCGCCCTGACGGAATGCCCGCCGCTCACGCTGGCGCCGCCGATGCGCCTGGACGTCGTCCAGGGCGAAGAGGGCGGAACCGTACTGATACTGACGATGCATCACACGGCCCTCGACGCCGGGTCGGGGCTGCGGGTGCTCGCCACGGCCGCCGAACAGTACGGCGGCACGGCGGCCCTCCCGGTGCCCGCGCGGAAACGGCCGGGACGCTCGGGTTCGGCTCCGAGCGGGACCGGCGCCACCGGCCGCACCGTACGGGAACGGCCCGTACGGGTCGCGCCGGACTCCCGCCCCGGGCCGGTGCGCGCCCGCGCCGTGGGCAACGGCATGGTGCAGATGGACCTGCCCGTTCCGCGGCGCGCGGGGCGGAACGGAGGCCTTCCGCACTGGACCGTCAACGACCAACTGCTCGTCGCCACCTCACTGATGGTGGGGCGCTGGAACGTCTCGCGAGGCCGGCCGGCCGGTCCGGTACGGCTCACGATGCCCGTGGACGACCGTCCGCGCGGCGCGGAGATGCCGATGGGCAACGGAACCCGGCTCGTCGAGGTGACCATGACCTCCGAGGACCCGCGCGACACGGAGCTGCTGCTCGGCGAGCGGCCCGACCCGGAGGCCGTGGCCCGGCTGCTGCGCGGCACCGCCCGGCGGACCCGCGCGCTGAAGTCGGCCCATGGCGCCCCTATGGGAGCCGGGGCGAGTCTGCTGACGGCACCGCTGTTGCCGGTCGGTGTCCGGGGCGTGCTCACCCGGGGCGCACGGCGGGCGGCGGCGTCCTGGACGTCGACGGCGCTCGTCACCAACCTCGGACGCGTGCCGTACGCGCTGGACTTCGGCGACGCCGGCCGGGCGACGGCCGTGTGGTTCTCCGCCCCGGCGCGGATGCCGCGCGGGCTGAGCGTGGCGGCGGCCTCCACCGGCGGGCGGCTGCATGTGACGCTGCGCTGGTCCCGGGCGCTGCTCGGTGACGCGGCGGGCGCGGAACTGGCGGGCCTGTTCGCGGAGTCGCTGGCGACGACGTCTCTCCCTCCGGCCGGGGACGACAGATCACGTCCGGACACGACACCGGTGGGTACCCGCCCCACCCAGGACAACCACAAGAGGGCCGTCATGACCATCTCAGCCGAATCGCCGGCTCCAGAAGCAGCGGCAGCCACCGAAGCGGCAGCCCCCTCAGCCGAAGCGGCAGCCACCGAAGCGGCAGCCCCCGGCTCGGACGTAGCCGGTAAGTCACCTGCCACGGAGGCGACTTCGCCGTCCCCGCGCACCCCCGGGCTGCGGGACTTCTACGAGAACCCCACCGTTCCCGTGGCGTCCGGTGAGGCCAGGACCCTGCGGCAGGCCCGGATGCTGGCCGACGCGCTCGGCCCGGTGGGGCCCGGCCGGCCGGCCGCGACCGTGCTCGACGTGGGCTGCGGAGACGGCTCGGCGGGCGCGATCGCCGCCCGCGTACTCGACGGGCACCGCGTCGTGGGGATCGACTGGTCACAGGACGCCCTGCGCCGGGCGGCCCCGCGCCTCAGCCAGGTCGTCCGCGGCGAGCTGACCGGCAGCGGACTGCCGTTCGCCTCCGGCAGTGCCGACGCCGTGCTGTTCAGCGAGGTCGTCGAGCACCTCGTCGACCCCGACAGCGCCCTCGACGAACTGCGCAGGGTCCTGCGACCCGGCGGGCACCTCATGCTCTCCACTCCGAACCTCGGCGCCTGGTACAACCGCGCGCTGCTGCTCGCCGGAGTCCAGCCGGTGTTCTCCGAGGTGAGCCTGCGGCGCGTCCACGGCAGACCGGGCCGCGAGGTCGTGGGCCATCTGCGGCTCTACACGGCGCGCGCGTTGCGCGAGTTCGTGGCGGCGTCCGGGTTCGAGGTGGTGAAGGTCGCCGGTGCGCCGTTCCACGGAGTCCCGCGCCCGCTCCGCCCGCTGGACCGGCTGGCCTGCGGGGCGCCGTCGCTCGCGTCCATCCTCCTCGTGCACGCGAGAAGGGAGTGACCCGTGGTGTGGGGTGTGGTCGCCGCGCTGGTGGCGAACGTCCTGTACAGCACCGGCTTCGTCCTGGAGAAGCGGGCGCTGGCCGGCATGCCGCGGCTGAGTGCCGCACAGCCGGGCCGGGCCCTCCTTCTGCTGGCCGGCCGACCCCTGTGGATCTGCGGGGCCATGGCGCTGGCCCTGGGGTTCGCCGCGCAGCTGGCCGTCTACCGCACCCTGCCGATCGCCGCAGCCCAGGGCCTGTTCCTGTCCGGTCTCGTCCTCCTGCTCGTGCTCTCGTCGGTGGTACTCGGCGAGCGGCCCTCCGGCCGCGAGCGCCGTGCGGTGGCCGTCATCGGTCTGGCGCTCGTGATGGTGGTGGCCTCGCTGTACGGGGCCGTCGAGGAGATCAGCCGTACCGCTCCCACCGGCATCCTGCTGGCACTGTGCCTGCCCACCCTCGCGGCCGGTCTCGCGCTGTACGCGGCCGCGGAGCGGCGCGCCCGCCGGCGTCATCGGCAGCCGACCACCGGAGTGGCCTACGCGGTCGCGGTCGGTCTGATCTACGGCGTCAGCTCGCTCGCGATCAAGGGTGTCTCCGGGCATCTGGACACCGCGGACCTCCTGGGCTCCGTGCCCGCGCTGCTCGCCTCCCCCTACCCGTACCTCCTGCTGCTGACAGGCGTCAGCGGACTGGTCCTGTCGCAGACCGCCCTCCAGCGCTGCCGGGCGTCGCTGATCGTCCCGGTCTGCTCGACGGTGAGCTGCGTGTTCTCCATCGTGAGCGGCACGATCGCGTTCGACGAGCCGCTGCCCGACGACCCGTTGCGCCTCTTACTGCGTCTCGGCGGCACCGTGCTCGCCCTGACGGTCCTGCTCACCCTGCCGCGACACGAAGCGAACACCCCCACTTCCGAAGGAACCCGGCCATGAAGCCCGACAACCCGCTGCTGAAGATTCTCGCCTGCCCGCTCGACAAGGGGCCGCTGGTCCTCGACGAGACCGGGGCCGCTCTCCACAATCCGCGTCTGCGCCGGAGCTACCCGATCGTCGACGGCATTCCTCAGCTTCTCCCTTCCTCGGGTGTGCCCGCCGCCGCGGGGGACTCCGGCGTCGGGAGTGAGTACGAGGCATCTGAGGCTTCCCCGCAGCCGGGTAGGTGAACTCGGGATCATCGGTCCCTGGGGCGGCGGAAGCGTGGATCTGCACCGCAGCACCACGCGCCGGGACGCGGACAGCCGCCCAGACGTGGGAGCCCGGCGTGTCCCGGGTGTGCCGGGGCGGTCGCCACCGGGGATCCTCGGAACATGACGGAGAACGAGATCAAGCTCAAGGCCATCGCCGCTCTCACGGCTCTGCGGGCCGGTGTCCCGGAGACCTTCGTCTCGGATCTGCTGGGCGAGGTGATCCCCGGCCAGTTCGTGGTTCCCGCCGTGGGGAGTCCCGAGGAGGTCGGCCTGTCCGTGCTCGGTCAGCTGTCCGAGCCGCTGAGTGCTCTGGTCAACGGCTTCATCACGGCCTTCGAAGCGGTCGCGGACGCCTACGACGAGACGGGCGCCGAGCCGCACACCGACGGCATCCTCCAGGAACTGGCGCTGCGCCTCGCCGGCGACGATCTGGGGTGACGGGCGGTTCCGGTCGGGGGTGAACCGTTCAGCCCCGGTGAGCCGCCGCTTCCGGAGGCACATGATCCGGGGGTTCGGTGACCGAGACCTGGGCGGGGCGGAGCAGCCTCGTGCCCACCTGATAGCCGGGGCGCAGGACGGCCGTGCAGACCGGTGCGTCCACGTCGTCGGAGATCTGGTGGTCGACGGCCTCGTGGCGTATCAGGTCGAAGGGCTCGCCCGGAGTGCCCACGCGCTCCAGACCGAGGTCCGCGAGCCGTTCCTCCAGTGCCTCCGTCGCGGTCCGCAGCCCACCGCTGACCTCGCCGAGGACCCGGGCCCGGTCGAGGGCGTCGAGTACGGGCAGGAGCGTGTCGAGGACCTTGGCGGTGGCGATCTCGCCGACGGCGGCCTGGTCGAGCCGCACCCGCTCGCGGTAGTCCTCGTACTAGGCCCGCAGCCGCCGCAGGTCGGCGGTGCGGTCGGCGAGCTGGGCCTCCAGGGCGTCTGCCCGGTCGGGGTGCCGGTCCCCGGGCTCGGGTGTGTTCGGCCGGGTCATGGTGACGTCCCCTTCGGCCATGGGTCGGTGACCGACTGGTCGAGGGTGAACAGGGCGCCGTCCGGGTCCCGGAGGGCCGCCTGTCCGCCGTCCGCCGACCTGCCGCCCACCGGCCTGCCGTCGTCCGGCCAGGCTCCCGCCGGGAGCAGGGTGCCGCCGTTCTCGACCGCCGTCGCGGTGGCTTCCCCCAGGGAGCGGACCTTGAAGTGGACGAGCCACCGTGGGCGCAGCTGCGCCCGGGGGGCGGCTTCCTCGACGGGGCCGCTGTTGAGGCGGGCCACCGCGTCGCCCTCGCGGCGCAGGACGACCTGGTCCTCCTCGTACGAGATGTCGCAGCAGCCGGTGCCTTCGGCGGCGGCCCATTCGAGTACCTCGCCGTAGAAGAGGGCGGCGTCGAAGGCGTTCCGGGTGTGCAGTTCCAGCCACATGGGCGCCGCTCCGTCGCCGACGCGCCAGTCGGAGAGGACCCGCCCCTCCCAGATGCCGAAGGTCGCGCCCTCGCGGTCGGCGACCAGGGCCGCACGGCCGCGTGGCGGATAGGCGACGGGGCCGACGCCGATCGTGCCGCCGCGCTCGCGCACCCGGCCCACGGCGGCATCGGCGTCGTCGACGGCGAAGTACGGGGTCCACGCGACGGGCACGGCGAACTCGCCGGCCACGGCGGCGACGCCCGCCACGGGCACCCCGTCCACCTCGGCCACGGAGAACGCCTGTCCCAGCGCGCCCCGGCGGAACGTCCAGCCCAGCACCGAGCCGTAGAACCGTTCCGCGGCGGTCCGATCGCGCGCCGCCAGGCTGAGCCAGCACGGCGCGCCGATCAGGTCGGCCGTCACGAGGACCATGGGTTCCTCCTCCGTGAACGTGTCCTGCCTGGGAGGCCGCCGAGGCCGCCGCTCGGGCGGACGCGGACCTCCTCTCACCGTCGGCGCCTGCCCACCGGGTGCCGGTCCATGCGCGGACGCGGGCACTCGCGCGACGCCCGGGGCCGTCGCGTCGGGTGTCGTGGCCGCGGACCTCGGCCAGCGGTCGGTTCAGTCGCGTCCCGCGCCGCGGTACAGGTCGAGCGGTCCGTCGAGCTCGACGGCCAGCAGCTCCCGGGGCAGGTGGACGTACGACCCGGCCGACGGACTGCCGCCGCGTCAGGCCGCCGCCTTCCCCCCGGCAGCTCCCTCGTCGTCAAGCGCTACGACGCCTACTGGGACGGCGCCCCGCACCTCGACGAGCTGGAGTTCCTCGTCGCCGCCGAGGAGTCGGCACGGGTCGGCGCCCTGCTCGCCGGCCAGGTCGACTACGCCCACGAACTGAACCCGGCCACCGCCCGCACCCACGAGGGCAAGGGCCGGATCGACGTCATCCGGCTCCCCGGCAGCGCCATGCAGGGCTTCGTCATGAAGACCGACCGGGCCCCGTTCGACGACCCCCGGGTCCGCCGGGCCTTCTTCCTCATCGCCGACCGCGGGGAACTCGTCGACGGCGCCCTCTCCGGCGCCGGCGAGATCGGCAACGACCTCTTCGGCAAGGGCTACCAGTACTACGCGAGCAGCCTGCCGCAGCGCACCCAGGACCTCGACAAGGCCCGCGCGCTACTCAAGGAGGCCGGCGCCGAAGGGCTCAGGGTCACCCTCGACACCGCCCCCGCCGCCACCGGCTTCATCGAGGCCGCCGGCATCTTCAAGGAACAGGCCGCCAAGGCCGGCGTCACCGTCGAGGTCAAGGTCGGCGACAAGGACACCTATTGGAAGGACATCCTGTCCTCCGGCACGTTCGCCTCCTACCGCTCCGGCGCCATGCCCATCGAGTCCCACATCTCCCAGCGCCTGCTCACCGGCTCCACCACCAACGCCACCAAGTGGCAGCACAAGGACTTCGACGACCTGTACCAGCAGGCCCAGTCCACCCCCGACGAGAAGCGGCGCGCCGCTCTCTACGAGCGGATGCAGCGCCGTCTGCACGACGAGGGCGGCTTCCTCATCTGGGGCTTCGCCGACTGGATCGTCGCCACCACGCCCACGGTGCACGGGGTGTCGAAGCAGGCCCCCGCCAACACCCTCGACTGGGCCCGCTTCGACAAGATCTGGCTCGCGTGACACCCCACCTGTCATGGGCCGGCCGCCGGCTGCTCCTCGGTCTGGGGCAGACGGCGGCCGTCGTCCTGTTCGTCTTCGTCCTCACCGAAGCCCTGCCCGGCGACGCGGCCGTCGCCCTCGCCGGGGACCAGCCCGACCCGGAGCGCATCGCCCGCATCCGCGCGGCCATGGGTCTTGACCGGCCGGCCGGCGAGCGCCTCCACGACTGGGTGACCGGTCTGCCGCACGGTGACCTCGGTACCTCCCTGGTCACCGGCCGTCCCGTCACCGGCATCCTGACCGCCGCACTCGGCCCCACCCTGCTGCTCGCCGCCGCCACCCTCACACTCCTCGTCCCGCTTTCCGTGGGCCTCGGCGTCCTGGCGGCCCGCCGCGAGGGCGGCCCGCTCGACCGGGCCGTCAGCGCGCTGACCCTCGCGGTGCACGCCGTGCCCGAGTTCGCCGTCGGGGTCCTGCTCGCCACCCTCTTCGGTCTCTGGCTGGGCTGGCTGCCGCCCACCGCCGTCGGCACCGACCCCTTCACCGATCCCGCCGTCCTGATCCTGCCCGTCGTCGTGCTGCTGTCCCGGCCCGTGTGCACCATCAGCCGGCTCGTACGCGCCGGGATGATCGACGCGACGGCCTCCCCGTACGTCGCCCAGGCGCGCCGCTACGGAATCTCCGCCGCCCGCGTCACCTGGACCCACGCCCTCCCCAACGCCCTGGCCCCCGCGACCCAGCAACTGGCCCGCACCTGCGACTGGTTGCTGAGCGGAGTGATCGTGGTGGAGGCCCTGTTCGTGATCCCCGGTCTGGGGACCGTGCTCATCGACGCCGTCGCGGCCCGCGACCTCCCGGTCGTCCAGGGCATGGCGGTCGTCTTCGGCGTCGTCACCGTCCTGGTCAACCTCGCCGCCGACCTCGTCGCCCGGCGCTTCGCACCCCGATCGGAGGTGGCGGCATGAGACACGTCCCACCGAGGTACCTGTTCGCCCTGGGGCTGATCGGCCTTCCCCTCCTGCTCGCCGTCGTGGGCCCGCTCCTTGCCGGCCAGGCCGGCCCCCGGTCCGTCTCCTTCGCCTCCGGAACCACGCACTGGCTCGGTACGGACTTCAGCGGTCGCGACGTCTGGCGCCAGGTGCTCCTCGGCGGCCGTTCCGTCGTGCTCGTGGCCCTCGCGGCCACCGGGCTCTCCTACCTCGTCGCCGTCCCCCTGGGTCTCGTGGCCGCCCTCACCCGGCGCACCTGGCTGGAGGAGTCGCTGATGCGTCCCCTGGACGTCGTCATCGCCGTCCCCTCCCTCCTGCTGGTGCTCCTGGTGGCCGCCACCCTCACTCCGGGCCCCGTGGGACTGACGGTCCTGGTCGGCCTCGCCGCCGTACCCGACGCGGCCCGTGTCGTCCACGCGGCGGCCGTCGAGATCTCCTCGCGGCCCGCCGAGGAAGCCCTGCGCATGCAGGGCGAGTCGTGGTGGCGCACGGCGATCGGCTACGTCGCCCGCTCCATGCGCCGCACCCTCGCCGCCGACGCCGGGATCCGGCTCACCGGCGCCCTGTACCTGGTGGCCACGGCCGCCTTCCTCGGCGTGGGCGTACAGCCGGACGCCGCCGACTGGGCGGTGATGGTCGACCGCGACCGCGCGGGCCTGTTCCTCCAGCCCTGGGCCGTGGTCGTGCCCGCCCTGCTCATCGCGGCACTGTCGATGGGCACCAACCTGCTGTTCGACGCCGCCCTCCAGCGGCGCGGTGTGAAGGGAGCGGCGCGATGAATCCCGTGGCCGAAGTGCGTGACCTCCGCGTGGAGATCGGCGGACGCGCGATCGTCGAGGGCGTGAGCCTGGCCGCGTACGCCGGCAAGGTCACGGCTGTCATCGGCCCCTCGGGCAGCGGCAAGACCACCACCGGCCTCGCCCTCCTCGGCACGTACCCGGACGGCGCCGTGATCGACGGCGCGGTCCGCACACCGGCGGGCCCCGTCGGGTACGTACCGCAGCACCCGGCGGCCGTCCTCAACCCCGCCCGACGCGTGGGAGCGCTGCTCGCCGACATCGCCGCCCGTCAGGGAGGCGACCGGCGGGCCCGCCGGAACCGTGTCGAGCAGGCGCTGCGCCTGGCCCGGATCCCGGATCCGGCGACCGTGCTGCGCCGCTATCCGCACCAGCTGTCCGGCGGCCAGCAGCAGCGGGTCGTCCTGGCGCAGGCGCTGCTGCTCGGCGCGCGCGTCATCGTCGCCGACGAGCCCACCACCGGCCAGGACGCCCTCACCAGACAGGGCGTCGTGGCCGAGCTGGCGGCGGTGGCCCGGCAGGGGATCGCCGTCGTGCTGCTCAGCCACGACCTCGACGTCGTACGGGAGCTGGCCGACGAGGTCGTGGTGATGCGAGCCGGCCGGGTCGTGGACCGCGGGCCGGTCCTGTCGGTCCTCGACGGCCCCGCACCGGACCGGCCCCGCACCACCCGCGCGCCCCGCGTGCGCGGGCCCGTCCGCCTGGAGACGCGGCACCTGACCGCGCGGCACCGCACGCGTCACGGAGCGGCCGAGGTGCTGAGCGGCATCGCCGTATCGGTCGCGACGGGGGAGTGTCTGGCACTCGTCGGCCGCTCCGGCAGCGGCAAGACCACCCTCGGACGCTGTCTGGCCGGACTGCACTCCCTCTACAGCGGCACGGTCCTGCTCGACGGCAAGCCGCTGCCACGCAGTCTGCGCGCCCGTGACCGCGCCGAACTGGCCGCCGTCCAGTACGTCTTCCAGGACGCGAAGGCCGCCTTCGACGAGCACCGCCCCGTCCTCGACCAGGTCGCCCGCAGCGCCGTACGGCTCCGGGGAGCCGCGCCGAAGGACGCGCGCGCCGCGGCCCTTCGTACCCTCGGGGAGTTCGGCCTGACCGAGGACCTCGCCGGGCGCCGCCCCGGCGCGCTCTCCGGCGGCGAGCTCCAGAGAGCGGCTCTCGCCCGGGCGCTGCTGGCCCGGCCGCACGTCCTCGTCTGCGACGAGGTGACCTCCGGCCTGGACGCGGCCACCCGGCGGACCATCCTCGACGCTCTCGCCCGGCTCAGGGATCGCGACTGGCTCGCCCTGGTGTTCATCACCCACGATCTCGTGGCCGCCGGCGACCTCGCCGACCGGATCGCGGTCCTCGACGCGGGGCGAACGGTCGAGGAGGGTCCGGCCCGTCAGCTGATGGGGATGCCGCGGCACACCGTCACCAGGGCACTGCTCGACGCCGCGGAACGAACAGCACGGGTGGTGAGCCCGCACGGCTGAGCACGCACTCCGGCCCGGTCCCCCGCGGGGGACCGGGCCGGACACGAACCGGGTCGGACGATGCCGTGGCTGCGACCACCGTCCGCCCGGAGCCTCAGGCGACCGCGCCGACGGCCGGGTCGTGCGCCTCGTGCTCGCAGGCGTCGTCGATGCCGTACGTCTCCCAGGCCGGGAAGTCGTCCTCGGCGGGAACGGCTTCGCCCGGGCCGAGCAGACAGGCGTCGAGGGCCGCCCGCAGCGCTTCGGCGCGCAGTCCCGTGCCGATGAAGACCAGCTCCTGGCCTTGGGCGGTGTCCGGGCCGAGGGCGCCCGCGGGCTCGAAACGGGCCACCGCGCCGGCCTGTGACCACAGACCGGTCACGCGCGGGCGGCCGGCGAGCCGGAAGAAGCCCTTGGACCGCAGGATGTGGCCGAAGGTGCCGCTGTCGAGGCCCTTGGTGACGAAGGTCCACAGCCGGCCGGGGTGGAACGGAAGGCCGGAGCGGAAGACCAGGGAGGAGATGCCGTACTCCTCGGTCTCGGGGACGTGGTCACCGTTGAGTTCCTTGACCCAGCCAGGGGCCTGTTGCGCCCGTTCGACGTCGAACAGGCCGGTGCCCAGGACCTGTTCGAGGGCCACGTGGCCCCGTACCGCGGGCACGATCCGGGCCTCGGGGTTGAGGCGGGCGAGGGTGGCACGCAGTCGTGCCGCCTGGCTCGGCCCGACCAGGTCGAGCTTGTTGAGGACGATGACGTCCGCGAACTCGATCTGGTCCATGAGGAGATCGCTGACGGTGCGCTCGTCGTCCTCGTACGGGGCGAGGCCGCGCGCGGCGAGCTCGTCGCCGCCCGCGAGCTCGGGCAGGAAGTTCGCGGCGTCCACGACCGTGACCATGGTGTCGAGTCGGGCGAGGTCGCCGAGGGTGGCTCCGTCGTCGCGGGGGAAGGAGAACGTGGCGGCGACCGGCAGGGGCTCCGAGATGCCGCTCGACTCGATGAGCAGGTAGTCGAAGCGGCCCTCGCGGGCGAGCCGGTCGACCTCCTCCAGGAGGTCGTCGCGCAGGGTGCAGCAGATACAGCCGTTGGTCATCTCGACCAGGCGTTCCTCGGTGCGCGACAGCGCGGCCCCGCCCCCGCGGACGAGCGCGGCGTCGATGTTGACCTCGCTCATGTCGTTGACGATGACCGCGACCCGCAGGCCCTCGCGGTTGCCGAGGACGTGGTTGAGCAGCGTGGTCTTCCCCGCGCCGAGGAACCCGGACAGCACGGTCACGGGCAGTCGGTCGTGCGTCGTCATGAGCCGCTCAGCCCTCGGGGCGGATCAGGCCGCGCTCGTACGCCTTCACCAGGCGCTGCGGCACCTGGTGCACCGATCCGTCGACCGTGACCGGCACCAGCTGAAGGGGCGTGGCCTTCCACCGGGCCCTGCGGTGGCGGGTGTTGCTGCGGGACATCTTCCGCTTGGGAACGGCCATCAGGATCTCCTGGCATGGGTAGGAAGGACGGTGCCCGCACGGTATATGAAAATGGGACCCATTATCAATTCGGCATTGCATCCCTCCCGTCCGTCGCGCAGAGTCGCTTGCGCCCCCTTCATGAAAATGATTATCGTCTTGCTTGTTCGTACACGCTCAATCCACTGCCCAAGGGGGGCTTCTTTTGCGTGCCTTCACGCGCACTCTCACCGTCACCGGTTCCATGGCCGCGGCCATCGCCGTCGGCGGCATCACCGCCGCTCACGCCACCGGCACCACCCTCTCCGCGGGGCACGTCGACGTCCTCGACGTCGAGTACGCCGCCGGTGCGCTCGAACTCCACGTCCACGACGAGTCCGTGACCCCGGACGTCGAGTACGACCCCGCCGACGTCACCCTCCGTGCGCTGCCGGCGTCCGCGTACACCGTGCCGACCGGCACCTGCTACAGCCACCTGGGCGCGGCGGGCGGCACCGTCTACCGCCTGCCGCAGGTCGAGAACACCAACCTGCTCTGGCCCGGCATCTCCGGTGAGCACATCGGCACCGGCGTCTTCCAGAACGACAAGGTCCAGGTCAAACTCACCTCCGTCAGCGGTCCCGGCAAGCTCACCGTCTACAAGAACGGCCTCTGCCCGAAGAGCAACCGCCACTTCGACAGCGGCGACGTGACGCTCACCAACACCAGGGACGTCGTCGCCGCCGAGCACGACCACGCCAACTGGGTCTTCACCCACGCCGGTTCGTACACCGCCACCTTCCAGGTGAGCGGCACGCTGGCGAACGGCACGCCGGTCGCCCCGACCTCGGCGACGTACACCTTCCAGGTCGGCTGACCCGACCCGCGTCACAAGCCCCGCGCCGGGGGCGGGCCGTGCCCGCCGTTCGAATCGCCCCCGGCGCGGCCGTGGTCCCCCGCCCTCACGCCCGAAGGAGACGCCCCGCCATGCGGGCCCCCATCGCACCCCGTCCCGTACGAGCCGCCACCCTCGCGGTCGCCCTGTCGCTGCTCGCCGCCACCCCGCTCGCCCACGCCGCCGACTCGCCCCCGAGGGAGGCGCCGGCCGGCGAGCGCGCCGTGCTGAACGGCGGCCACCTCGACCTGACGGCACGGCTGCGGAACGGACGACTCGAGTTCCGCGTCAAGGACGGGACCGTCGCCGGGGCCTCCGTCCTCCGTGAACCCTCGGACGTCCTGCTGCACTTCGACCCGCGCCACGAGATCGTGATCCCGCCGCGCGAGGAGGTCCCGCAGTTCGAGGGGTTCGGCGAGCCGGGCAGCCGCCTCTGGGTCGACAAGGACTTCGAGGTGGAGGAAGGGCTGCTCTGGCCCGGCTGGAACACCATGGAGATCCTGCCGGCGGACGCGCCGGGCGGAGTGCGGGTGACCTTTCCGAGGATCGAGGGCCCCGGCCGGTTCGTGCTCGGCCAGTGGCAGGACGACCCCGATCTCGGCATCCGGATCGGCGTCACCGTGGATGGCGCGAAGCCCGAGCCGGGCACGGTCGACCTTCCCGCCTTCACCCACGCGCACCCGCTGTGGATCTTCAACGCCGAGGGCGTCTACCGCATCACGATGGAGATGACGGCCACCCTGCCCTCGGGCGCGAAGGTCTCCGACCGCGAGACCCTGGCGGTCCTCGTCGGCGACGACGTCGACCCGGCGACGGTCGAGCCGGGCGACGGCACCCCCGACCCGACGCCCACGGCAACTCCGACGCCCACGGGGCATCCCACGCCGACGCGCACGCCCACCGCGTCTGTGACCGCGACCGCGACCGCGTCTGCGACGGCTACCCCCTCGCAGACGTCCGCGCCCACCTCACCTTCGGCCACTCCTACGGGATCCGCCACAGCGACGGCCGGGCCGACGCCTCCTCCGACCGTCACCGGCAGCGCCTCCGCCAGCTCCACCCCGACCGGGCCGCCGCCCACGACGAGTCCGGCGGTGAACCCCGGCGACGCGGACTCCTCCTCCACGGGGCCCGGCCCCACGTTCCCGCCGGGCAGCGGAGGCGCAGGCACCGGCGGCGGTCGCCTCGCCGCGACGGGCGCGGGTGGTGCCGCGATCCCGGCCGGCCTCGCGGCCGCCGCGCTCGCGGCCGGCTGCGCCGTCGTCGTCATCGCCCGCAGGAAGCGGGGTGTCCGATGAGCCGCGTCCGAGGTGCGGCCCCCGGCGTCGCAGCCGCCGCGCTCGCGACCGCGCTGCTCGCGGCCGGGTGTGGAGCGGGATCCGGCGGGGACTCGAAGAAGGCCGAGCTCACCGTCTCCACGACCACCGCGATCATCGCCGACCTCGTCCGCCACGTCGGCGGCGACCGGGTCGACGTGACCTCCGTCGTACCGCACCACGGCGACCCTCACTCGTACGAGCCGAGTCCGGGGGATGCCGTCAGGATCGCGAAGTCGGAACTCGTCTTCAGCAACGGGCTGTTGCTCGAAGAACCCGGGATCATGAAGATGATCCACACCAACGCGCCGAAGAGCACGCCGAAGGTGTCGATCAGCGAGAAGCTGGAGCAGTACGGCGGTTCGGTCATCAAGCTCCAGGAGGACCTGGGCCTCAACGTGCTGTGGCTGGGCTGGGCCGTCGAGGGCGAGGTCGCCGGAGACGGTGCCGAAGTCCGTACAACCGCGACGAAGTTGGAGGGCCCCGGCGACCTCCACGTCTATCTGACCGACACCCTCGGGACCCCGCAGAGCTACGTCGACTCCACCGACGGCTTCGACGCGAAGGACTCCTTCGCGCTGCCGCCCGAGGCCCACACCCACGTCAACTGGACCTTCAGCAAGCCCGGCACGTACCGGCTCACCGTCCAGGGGCGGACCGAGACGCTCGACGGGAGGACCGCGCCCATCGGGAGCGGAACCATCACGTTCGTCGTCGGCGACACCCCGGCCCCGGCGGGGAAGACCACGCTGGACGGCGGCCACGCCGACGTCGCCCTCGACGCCACGACCCACTCGGTGTACGTGCGTTCCGATGACCCGACGACCGGCGAGCGCACCCGTCACGCTGCCGACGCGGTCGTGCTGTCCGTGCCGGACCGGGCGAAGGAGTCGGTGCCCCAGGAGGAGACGTACCGCTTCCTCGGCCGGCCCGGCGCGGACCTCTGGGTACTGCCGCAGGCGGTGATCGGCAAGCACGTCCACGGCGAGATGGACCCCCACGCCTGGGAGGACGTCGCCAACGCCGAGGGGTACGTACGCCGGATCGAGGCCGAGCTGATCAAAGCGGACCCGAAGGGACGGGCCACGTACGAGCGCAACGCCACACGCTACGTGAAGCAACTGGCCGCGCTGGACGACGAGGTGGCGGGCAAGCTCGCCGCCATCCCCGCGCAGAACCGCAAGCTGATCACCACGCACGACGCCTTCGGCTATCTGGCCCACGCGTACGGCATGGAGGTGGCGGGCTTCGTGGTGCCCGTGCCGAGCCGTGAACCCAGCGCCGCCGAGATCGCGAAGCTCCGCGCCACGATCCGGGAGAAGGAGGTCCCGGCCGTGTTCCTGGAGCCGAACCTCGCCGCGCGCGCGGACGTCCTGCGCCGCGTCGCCGAGGACGAGGGCGTGGACATCTGCACCATCTACGGCGACTCCTTCGACGACAAGGTCCACGACTACGTCGCGATGATGCGCCACAACGCGAACGAACTGGCCCGCTGTCTGGGCCGGAAGGGGAGTTGAGCCCGATGAGGCTCGTACGCAACAGCAGGGTCGCCCTCGCGGCGGCGGGCGCGCTGGCTCTCGGGGGCACGGCCATGACGGTCCCGCCCGCGGACGGCGGACCGGGACGTGCCGCATCACCGGTCCTCGCCCCGGTGACGTGGGCCGACGGAGCCCTGAGCCTGGGGACGGGCGGTGTCCTCGACATCGACGACACCCACCGGACAGCCGGGCCCGACGGCACGGACCAGTGGGAGTTCACGCCCCGCTGGGACACCATCGGTGTCCCAGCGGAGCGGGCGGGCACCGTGCGCTGGTCCCTGACCGGCGTCGAGGGACCGGGATCCCTCACCTCGTACGAGACGGCCGACGCGGCCGCCGGCATGGCCGGTGCCGAGAAGCGGGAGCCCCTCGTACGCTCCGACAGCTCCGACAGCTCCGACAGCTCCGACGGCCTTCCGGACGGCTGGGACCTGCCGACGGCCGCACGCGGGGAGACCCGCTGGGTGTTCGACGCTCCCGGCGTGTACGTGCTCACGTTCACGGCGGAGGCCGAGGTGGACGGGCAGCCGCGGCTCACGGAGACGCGGTACACCGCCCGGGTAGGAGACGAGACGCTCCCCACCCCGGCGCCTTCCGCCCCGGAACCGGTCGCTCCTCCCGGTCCGATCGGGACAGCGGAGCCCGAGGCGCCGGCCGGGCGCGCGGCCCTGGACGAAGTCCTGGCCCTGGCTCCGGCCCTGGCTCCGGCCCTGGCTCCGGCTCCGGATCCGGTGGAGACCTCGCGGCAGGTTCTCGACCAGGGGCACATCGACATCGCCGCTCGTGTCGTCGGCGGCAAGCTGCAGATGCACGTCAAGGACGGCACCGTCCCCGGCAAGACCGTGTGGCGCGAGCCCTCGTCCGTGGTCCTGCAGGTCAAGCCGGCGGCGAAGAAGACCATCCCGGCGAACCAGGACTTCGCCTTCCTCGGGAAGGCCGGCGACCCGGTCTGGCTCCTCGACCAGGTGCAGCAGCCGGGACTGCTGTGGCCTGGCTGGTCCACCGACAACATGACGGCGGGCGCCACGCGGGGCGAGGTCGAGTTCTCGCTGGCGAAGGCCGAAGGCCCGGGGAACTTCGCGCTCTACAACTACGACGGGCTTTCGGGCGCCACCGTCCGCTTCAACAGCGGTGACGGAGTCCCGGACGCTTTCGGCGTACCGCAGAACACGCATGCGCACGGCGGCTGGGCCTTCGGCAAGGAGGGCGTGTACCGGCTGACCCTCACCATGTCCGCCACCCTCGCCGACGGGACGCAGAGCAGCGATACGGAGACGCTGGCCTTCAGCGTGGGCGCCGCCGACCCGAACCAGGTACCGGTGGGCGGATCCACGGGATCCACGGGATCCACGGGTGGATCCACCGGGAGCACGACGGGCGGATCCACCGGAGCGGGTACGAGCGGTGCGACCGGGGGGCCGACGGGCGGTCCGACAGGCGGGTCCACCGGAGGGGCAACGGGCGGTTCTACGGGAGCGTCCACGGGTGGTTCCACCGGAGACACGGCCACCGGAGGTTCGACCGGGGGCGCCACCGGTGGGGGACCGGCGACGAGCGGCGGCTCGACGGGTGCATCCGGTTCCCCCACGGGCGGCGCCATGGCGAACACCGGCTCGGAGAGCACGCTCCTCCTCGCCGGCACGGCCGCGGCCCTCGCGGCGGCCGGCGCGGGCGCCGTCCTCCTCGCCCGCAGGCGCTCCTCGTGAGCGCCGCCCCCGAGCAGCTGCTCGGCGTGCACAGGGTCTCCGTCCTGCTGGGCGGTCGCACGGCGGTGCACGACGCCTCCCTGACCGTCTCCGGCGGCGAACTGGTCGGTCTCCTCGGCCCGAACGGCGCCGGAAAGACCACCCTCCTGCGCGCCGTCCTCGGCCTCGCGACGACCGCGTCGGGCCGGGTCGGGACGAGCGGGCCGATCGGCTACGTACCCCAACGGCACGAGTTCGCCTGGGACTTCCCCATCGACGTGGCCGGTGCGGTGCTGAGCGGTCGCACCCGTACGATCGGCTGGCTGCGACGCCCCCGTGCCCACGACCGCGCCGCCGCCGACACCGCGCTGGAGCTCGCCGGGCTGACCGGCCTCCGCCGACGCCCCATCGGGGAGCTGTCGGGCGGCCAGCGCCAGCGCGTCCTGGTGGCGAGGGCGCTCGCGGCCGAACCCCGACTGCTGCTCCTTGACGAGCCGTTCACCGGAGTGGACGTCCCGACCCAGGACCTGCTGAACGAGCTCTTCGGCCGTCTGGCGGCCGAGGGCAGGGGACTGCTGATGACCACACACGACCTGGCGGCAGCCGCCCGCACCTGTACGCGGGTGGTTCTTCTCAACCGCACGGTCGTCGCCGAGGGCGGACCGGAACTGCTCGCCGACGCGGAGCAGATGCTGCGGGCCTTCGGCCTCGACCGCGCCGTCGCGCTTGCGGGTGCCGGTGCGGGCACGGTCGAGGCCGCGGGTGCGAGTGCCGCGGAGGTGGCGTCATGACCGACCTGCTCGCCTTCTTCACCGACCCGTGGACGCTGCCCTTCATGCGGCGTGCGTTCACCGTGGCCGCGATCGTCGGCCTGGTCTGCGGGGTCGTCGGTGTGTACGTCGTCCTGCGCGGGATGGCGTTCATCGGTGACGCCGTCGCCCACTCCGCCTTCCCCGGAGTGGCCCTGGCCTACGCCTTCGAGGGCAACCTGCTGATCGGGGGAGCAGCGGCCGGCGTGACGACGGCGGTGCTCATCGCCTTCGTCTCACAGAACCGCCGCCTCAAGGAGGACACCGTGATCGGTGTCTTCTTCGCCTTCGCGTTCGGCCTCGGCATCGTCCTGGTCTCCACCAGGGACAGCTGGACGACCGACCTCTCGTCCTTCCTGTTCGGACAGGTCCTGGCCGTCGACACGGCGGACATCTGGCGGGTGGCGGTGATGGGCGCGGTTCTCGTGGCGGTCGTCATCGCCCTGCGCAAGGAACTCGTGGCGGTGAGCCTCGACCGCGAGACCGCCCGCGCCGCCGGCCTGCCCGTGCTGCCGCTCGACCTCACGCTGTACGTCGTCGTGACGGCGACCATCGTGATGTCGCTGGAAGCCGTCGGCAACATCCTCGTCCTGGCCCTCCTGATCACCCCGGCCGCCACGGCCCGGCTGCTCACGGAACGGCTGTGGGCGATGACGGCGCTCGCCTCCCTCTTCGGCTGCGCGGGCAGCCTGGCGGGGCTGTACGTGAGCTACGCGTACGACCTGGCGGCGGGCGGCTCGGTCGTCGTCGTCCTGACGGCCCTGTTCGCCCTGGTCTGGCTCCTCGCACCCCGGCACGGTCTGGCGGCGAAACTCCGCACCCGGAGCGCGGCGGCCGAGGAGTAGGGCCGTCGACGCCGGGACGAGCGCAGCGCGCCGCGACGCTTCCGCACGAGGTGCGGACCCGCAAGCCGTGGCTGTTGTTCGAGCATGGCGACCTCAAGGACGCCGAGGGACGGTCTTCACCGAGGTTACGGAGGGGGCCCAGCAGGCTGGTCGGGTTCGCTTGCCCGGTTCGGCAAGGTCAACGGACGAAACCACAGACCTTGTCGGGCGGGCACGGCCTGCCACCGCCGGGGTCGTCGTCGGTGAGCACCATCAGGTAGGACACCGCCACCAGCAGCAGGAAGCCGCCTATGACGACCCACAGCGCATTGCGGCCCCACCAAGCCGTCATCTTCTCGTGCCGGGTGCGGCGAGCCGGGCCGGCCGCGTCGTGACGGTCACCCGTCATGATTCCCCCCAGGATTGCTCACTCTGCGGACATGAGTACCTGGGCTATTCCCCCTCTGCCCGACGGCATGCGGATCGCCCGGGGGCGATACCGGTGGGCTCGCGTATCCAACCGTCGCTACGTGGTGCCGGCGTGCTCGTGACCGACCTGTTGCTGGACGAGGCGGGGGTCCCAGCCATCCTCGATCAGGTGGGTGACGTAGGACCTTCGGAAGGAGCGGTGGTCCAACCCGTCGTCCAGTCCCAGGACTTCACGGTAGGCGATGAAGCGGGAGTCGATGCGCTGGCAGCCGATCCGCATCCCGCGTTCGGATCTTGTGCAGGTACGTGGCGGGGACTCGTTGGGGCGTCGCGGAAACGGTCGACCACGAACGATTCCGATGGTCAAGCCGGCTGAGGGCTACGGCGATGCCCCAGATCGACCGGGACTGGCCCGTTTCCGCGAGACTGGTCATCGACCGGCGCGGTCTCCAGGTGAAACTCACGGAGACGGGGCCGGCGCGCCATGCCGAGGTGCTGCCCCTCCAGCGCAAGGTCCTGACCTGGATGCTGGACCGCAGTTCCTGACGCTCGTGGCGGGACAGCCCGGCGAACTGCGTTCGGGCAGCGAAGGCTGCCCCGCCCTCCGCCCTTTCTGCCCTTCTGCACGTGCCGGGACTTCTGTCATGGATGGCTTCAGCCCACTTCCATGAAAGGCGATCCCTCGTATGTCTCAGGAACACAGCCCCACGACCTCCGGTGCCGAACGACAGGTGGCGGCCCGAGCTCCCCTACCTCCGTCCGGCGCTCTGAACATCCAGCGGACCGCTGGAAACGCGGCCATGGTGCAGCTGCTCAGCCAGACCGGTCACCCCTGGGCCCAGACCGCCCACCAGCAGCACGGCCCCGGCTGCAGCCATCAAGCCGGGCCGGGGAGCGACGCGCCGGAGCCGGTGCAGCGATCCGCCGTCCCCAGCGAGCAGGTGCAACGCTCCGCAGTCCATGACGTGCTGACCACCGCCGGCCGGCCCCTGGACGACTCGACCCGCACCGATATGGAGGCGAAGTTCGGCGCGGACTTCTCCGGAGTCCGTATCCATGACAACTCGGCGGCCCGGCCTCCGGCACACAGAGCACGTCGGCCGCCCACGCAGCCGGTGCGGAGGGACGCCCCGAGCCCGTCTCGGCGCGAGCAGCCTCAGCCGGTCCCCAGAAGCCGGGAGGATCTCAGACGCTCTCGCGCCCGTATGTGCAGGTGGCCATCGTGGGGGAAGGAGGGCGGTGCCGCGGGCAGGAGGGTGTCGAAGTCGTAGCGGCTCTTCTGTGCAACCCGGCACGATGCCAGGTTGTCCACCTGGTGCAGGAGTTCGAGACGCTCCAGCCCGTCGGCTTCGAAGGTGTCGAAGGCCCAGTTGGTGAGTGCCTCCAGAGCGCGGGAGGCCACTCCCCGCCCGCGGGCGTGCGCCGCGGTCCAGTAGCCCACTTCGGCTGCCGGTTCGCCGGAGGTGACTTTCTTGAGGACCACGTTGCCCGCCAACTGTTCGCGAACTGAACCGGGTTGTGCCTCAAGGACAGCGAAGCCGAACCGATCCCCCGCTGCCCAGCCCTGCTGCTGAGCCTGCACCCAACGTATCCCGTCGGCATCGTCGTTCACGCCAGAGCTCGCCCACCGGCGCAGTGCCCGATCCCGGCTCACCTCGACCAATGCGGCGACGTCCTCCATGCGCCAGGGGCGAAGAACGAGAGCGGGAGAGACCGGCGACGCGGCCACCTGAAGTACGACCTGGGTGCTCATCAGCTGATGATATATGGCGGCGTTTCCACCCGACGCCGGCCGCATCCGCCCCGTGCCGCCTTGTGACCGCCCCGTCATTGCCGTGTCCGGGCGCGCAGAGCCTGGACGGACCAGTCGAGCACCGGAGCCATGCTCTCCGGGGCCGGCCAGCCGTTGACCACAGCGAGCAGCTGGAGGTAACGCTCCCAGCGCGGATCGTTCACGCTTTCCAACCGCGACGCCAGCCGGCGGCGGAGCTCGACGTCGTCGGGGCGGCCGAGGAGGTGCGCGTAGTACGCCGTGAACTGCGCGACGATCGGATCAGCCTGGGGCGAGGCCGGGTCGATGCCGGCGGCCAGGGACGGGCCGGCCAGGTCACGGACGGCTGCGGTGATGTCGCGGCGCGGGACCGTCACGCCGTTTCGGGCCTGCTCGGCCGCCTGGTCCTCGGCCATCCGCCGCACGACGGCGCGGAAACCCGGATCCAGGAACATTTCGGCCAGCTCCACCCACGCCTGGACCTGCTCTGTCTTCGGGTTACGGGGCAACTCGGGGGTCATCGAGCGCATGACCCCCGCAAAGGTGGGGGCGGCGTCAAGGCCGCCGAAGACGGCGTCGAGGAAATCGCCGGTCAGACGGCTGCGTTCGTCCTCGGAAAGCCGGGCCAGCTGGTGCATGAGTTCCGTCTCCTCAGGTGTGGACCCGCGCTCGGCCACCGCCGTCAGCACCGCGCGCCGCAGGCGCAGGACGCGGATCTGCACCGTCAGCGCTTCGGCATGCGCTGCGGCGACCTCCGGAAGCGAGAGCTCACGGTCCACGACCTTGCGGATCGTGGGAAGGTCCAGTCCCAGCTC
The DNA here is from genome assembly GCF_053607625.1 of Streptomyces sp. NPDC055103. NCBI lineage: Bacteria > Bacillati > Actinomycetota > Actinomycetes > Kitasatosporales > Streptomycetaceae > Streptomyces > Streptomyces sp. NPDC055103. Next base: position 84,006 of record NZ_JBSGTX010000016.1, on the reverse strand, counting down.
GCGCAGGGTGCGCACGAGGTCCAGGCGTGCGACGGCGTCGATGTTGTAGAGGCGGTAGCCGGCCGGGCTGCGGTCGGTCGGCGCCACGATTCCGCGATCGGAGTAGAACCGAATGGTCTTGACCGTGAGACCGGTCCGTCGAGCAAGTTCGCCGATCGAGTAGAGCGTGTCGCCGTTCATGCCCCTACCTTCGTGTCTCCCCCTACGGGAGACTCAAGTCCCTTCGCCTGCCGGCAGGCAACCACTCCTCATCCACACGTCGTGACAACTCCTCTTGCCGGACCAGGGCGGACGGCTCGCCGTCGGTACGCTGCCCGGGCCGGAACGGGACGTCTGGTCGGTCAGCTGCGCGAGCCGAGCTCCTTGGGGCCGTAGAGGGCCGCGGGCTTTCCCGTGAGCAAGGCCCAGTAGCGGTCCCCGAAGGACCAGTGCCACCACTCCGTGGGGTAGTTCACCAGCCCTGCGGCCGTGAGCACGGTGCCCAGCAGCTTCCGGTTGGCGCGGGCTTCCTCGCTGATGTCCGGGGCGTGGGTGTAGCAGGCGCCCGCGCTCTCCTCCGGGTCCGCGTTCATGCGCGTGCCCAGGTCCAGTTCGTGTCCGTCGGCATCGGCGAGGGTGAGGTCGACGGCCGCGCCGGCGCTGTGCGGCGCGATGTCGGGGGGTGAGACGTACCTGCTCGCCGCCGAGTGGATCTCATGGGAGGACCAGCCGGGGTTGGCGGCCCGCAGCCGGCCTGCGTACTCCTCGAAGTACTCCCGCTGGAGGGATGGGGGTCGGTATCCCTCGACGAACAACAGCCGGATGTCCGCCGGCAGCATCGTCTGTGCCGTGAGCAGTTGCTCCAGCACGCCTTCCCGCAGGTGGGCGAAGGCGTCCGCCGGGTCCTGCTTGCGGGTGTCGACGAGCAGTCGGCCGCCGGGGCGGACGTCCACGAGGCGTTCGCCGGACTCGATCAGGGGCACGGCGGCGACCTTCGGATCCGACATCAGGACGATCGCGTTCATGGGGCCGCCCTTCATCCGGCCGGTGTGGCCGGGGCGCGCACGCCGAACCACTGCTCGGCGCCGTACTCCTCGAACCGCTCGACCTCGGTGAAGCCCAGTCTCGCGGCGAGGCGCATCGCCCGGTCGTTGGCGCTCTGGGTGGAGAGCACCACGGGTTCACCGGGCCGTGCGCCGGTGAGCCAGTCGAGTGCTGCCGCGCACGCCTCGAAGGCGTACCCGCGTCCCCACGCCTCGGGCAGGAACAGGTAACCGAGTTCGGTCTCTCCTGCCTCGGGGCGGACGTGTCCCCGGCGCTCGGCACCGCGGGGGTCGAGCGTGATCATGCCGATCATCGTTCCGTCGAGTTCGACCACGAAACAGCCGGGGCGTCGGCCGGGCACTTCGGGCATCGCGCGTTCAAGTTCGTCGCGAGTCCGGGCGCCGCCGATGTAGGTGCCCACCTCGGGCGAGGCGAACAGCTCGACGAAGGCCGTACGGTCCCGGGCCTCGGATGCGCGGAGCACGAGCCGTTCGGTCGGTATCGGAGTCGTCGGCCAGGTGAAGGTTCCAGGTTCGATCATGGCGGGGAACCTATCGCACGCCCCACGAGGACGATCGGCGGAGAAGCCTGGCGCCTGCTTGGCGATCTTTTCCGGCGGTCTGCAACCGGGACCGCTTCGGCGCGCGTGTCGATGATCTGAGAAGCGAGCGCGGAGCGGAACCGGCGGGACGGCGAAGTGAGCGCGGGACGGCGAACGGACGGAAGGCGACACAGCGTGGGTCACGACCAGGTTCTCGAAGCGTTTCAGCTGGAATGCGGAGCCCTCGGCGACGCCGTGGCCGGACTGTCCGAGGCCGAGTGGAACCTTCCGACACGCTGCGCTCCTTGGACCGTACGCGACCTGCTCGGACACGTGTGCGTGGTGATCGACTGGCTTCCGGCCATGCTGGACGCGCCGGAACCCGGCGAGGCGGAGGTCTCCGCGGTGGAGTACTACCGCCCGGACGACCGCTTCTCACCGCAGACCAACGGCAAGCGGATCGCCCTGGCCCAGGACCGTGCGGCGAGGCCGGCCGACGGCGCCGCCTTCGCCGAGGACTTCGCCGCGACGTGGCGGCGGGCCTGCCGGCTGTGCCGGGACCAACCCGGGAGCCGGACCGTGCGGACACGTCATGGCGACGCCATGCTCCTGTCGGAGTTCGTCCTCACCCGCGTCGTGGAAGTCGCCGTCCACGGCCTCGACCTGGCCGACGCACTCGGGCGCGAAGCCTGGCTCACCCCGGCGGCCGGTGAGGCCGTGGCGGAGCTGCTCCTGGGCGCGGAGCACGCCACGGCGGCCGACAAGCTGGGGTGGAGCCGTTCCCGCTTCCTGCGCAAGGCCACCGGCCGGGAGCCGCTGAACGAGTCGGAGGCCGCGCAGGTCGAACGGCTCGGCATCCGCTGGCTCGCCCTGGGCTGATTTCCGTGCACAAAGCGGTCTGGGTCGGAGACCGCGCCGAGGTAGTGGTGGCTGGTCATGTGGCACCAGGCGGGCAGGTCGAGAGGGGCGGCCGGGACGGTGCTCGGGGCGGCGCGGTCGATCTACTGGCGCAGGCTCACCCGCGGCCTCGCGCTCTACGGGGCGTAGCTGATCGTCTCAGGATGCGGTTCGTAGGCGGCGCGGGCATATGAGGCTGCAGGCCGGTTCGAGCAGACCCTGATGGAGATCGGCGCGTCGCTCGTAGCGGGTGCGGAGCCGTTTGAACTGGTGCAGCCAGGCGAAGGTGCGCCCGACCACCCAGCGCACCTTGCCCAGTCCGGATCCGTGGGCGGCGCCGCGCCGGGCGATCATCGGCTTGATGCCGCGCTTCCACAGCAGGCGGCGGTACTTGTCGAAGTCGTAGCCCCGGTCCGCATACAGGCGCCGGGGCCTGCGGCGGGGACGTCCGCGCAGACCCCGGATCGGCGGAACGGCGTCCAGCAGCGGCAGCAGCTGGGGGACGCCGTGCCGGTTGCCCTGGCGGTCTCGGGTCAACACGAGGTCGTCGTCTTCGGCTTGGAGGACGACTCTGCCGGACCCGCGCAGGACGGGTATGGGTGAGGTGATCGGCATGGGCGTGATCGTAGAGGGCGCCCATCCGATCATCCAGGGGCTGCTACGGCGTCAGGACCCCGTTGAGGAACGGCTCGACGGTCTCGCTCCAGGCCTGGGGTGCTCGTAGCGGAGGAGGTGGCCGGGCCGTCGGGGATCTCCGCGTACGCGCCGTGGCACAGGACGCAGGCCATCATCTCCGCACGAACGACGCGCCGACCTCCACCAGGGCCTGCTCGAGCCGGCCTGCAGCCTTGCATGCCTCCGCCGCCCACGAACCGCATTCTGAAACGACCAGTAAGCCCTCGTCGGCCCTCGTCGGCGGTGGACGGTTCGTGGCGGCATCCCTCACGCGAGTACTTAACCGGATCCGTTAAGCTCTGGACAACGTTGTCATCGGCGGGTCACAGTGTTGCCTCGCTGGTCGGTTCGGAGAGGTGGGCGTGATGCTTTACGGAGCGCTGGATGTCGGGGGTACGAAGATCGCCGGGGCCCTCGTCGACGCGGAGGGGCGCGTCGTGGTGCGGTCGCAGCGGCCGACTCCCGCACACGAGTCCGCCGAGGCCCTGATGGGTGCGGTGGCCTCGGTCGTGGACGACCTGGCGACGCGTCCCGAGTGGGCCTCGATGTCATGCGTCGGCATCGGGAGCGCCGGTCCCGTCGACACCGTCGCGGGCACCGTGAGCCCGGTCAACATCCCCGCTTGGCGCGCCTTTCCCCTGGTAGAGCGGGTGCGCTGCCATCCGGCCGTTCCGCCGGGCATCAAGCCGACGCTCATCGGCGACGCGGTCGCGATGACGGCGGCGGAACACTGGATCGGCGCGGCCAAGGGCGTGGCGAACGCCCTGTGCATGGTCGTCTCGACCGGCGTGGGCGGCGGTCTGGTCCTCGGCGGTTCCGTGCACCCGGGGACGACGGGGAACGCCGGCCACATCGGCCACATCACCGTGGACCAGAACGGTCCGGTGTGTCCGTGCGGCGCCCGGGGGTGCGTCGAGCGGTACGCCAGCGGTACGGCGATCGCTGCCCACGCGCTGGAGTCCGGCTGGAAGCCCCGGCCCGGCCACCCGGCCACGGCCGAAGAGGTCGAGGTCTCGGCGCGTGAGGGTGACCCGAGGGCCCTCGGGGCGTTCGATCGGGCCGGCCGCGCCCTGGCGGCCGCCATCGCGGCGACCTCGGCGCTCGTGGAGCTCGACCTGGTCGTGATCGGAGGCGGAGTCTCCCGCTCTGGCGACATGCTGTTCGCCCCGCTGCGGCACCACCTGACGTCTTACGCCGTCCTGGACTTCACCCGAGACGTCCCCGTCGTGCCCGCCGAGCTGGCCCTCGACGCCGGACTGATCGGCGCGGCCGCCGCCGGTGCCGCCGCGACCGGGCTGCCCCGCGCCGGGGCGGGCGCGACGGGCCGGACGGCCGTGTGACGCACTACCGCCGCCGTGTCGTAGCGGCGTCACATCCTCCCTTTCGGCCGGCCACCACTCCAGGAGCAGTACGTGGATCTTCTGCAGAACACCGTCCAGCCCTACGACTGGGGCTCCACCACGCTGTTGCCCGAGCTCATGGGCGTACCGGCCACCGGCGCGCCTCAGGCCGAACTCTGGATGGGCGCCCATCCGGCAGCGCCCTCCCGGGTCCGCCGGGGTGAGGCCGTGGTCCCCCTGGACCGGGTCATCTCCGAGGATCCGGAGCGCGAGCTCGGAGCGGCCGCCATGCGCCGGTTCGGTCCCCGGCTCCCGTTCCTGGTCAAGCTGCTGGCCGCCGACGCGCCGCTCTCCGTGCAGGTGCATCCCGACCTCGCCCAGGCGCAGGCCGGATACGCGCGGGAGAACGCCCTCGGGGTGCCACTGGACGCACCGCACCGCACCTATCGTGACGCCCAGCACAAGCCCGAGATGATCGTGGCCCTCACTCCGTTCCGCGGGCTGTGCGGATTCCGGAGCCCTGAGGACTGTGCCGACCTCCTCGACTCCCTGAACGTTCCGGCACTGCGGCCGTACGCGGAGACGCTGCGCGTCGTCCCCGAGGCGCAGGCCCTCGCCGAGGTCTTCCGTGCCTTTCTTCGTCCGCTGCCAGGGCTGCTCGACGCCGTCGCGCAGGCGCTGGCGGCGGCTACCGACGCGGGCGGGCTCGGCGTCGACGCTCCCTCCGCCATCCCCGGGCACGCCGACATCGACGCGTACGCCGCCCTCGCGCGCGCCTTCCCCGGCGACCCCGGCCTGCTGTCCGCGCTCATGCTCCGCCACGTCCGACTGGCCCCTGGCGAAGCGCTGTTCCTCGGGGCCGGAGTGCCCCACGCCTATCTCTCCGGTCTCGGCGTGGAGATCATGGCGAGCTCCGACAACGTCCTGCGGTGCGGGCTCACTTCCAAGCACGTCGACGCGGACGAGCTCCTCCGCGTCGTCCGCTTCGGCACGCTGCCGACGCGCGTCCTCACGCCGCACGAGGACGGGGGCGAGGGGGTGTATCCGGCCCCGGTCGACGACTTCCGCCTGTCGCGCTACGTCGTCCGGGCCGGAGAGCCGCCTCGCCCCTTGGCGCTTGACGCTCCGCAGATCGTTCTCTGCACCGAAGGCACCGTCGTCGTCTCCTCGGCCGGCGAGGTGCTCCGTATCGGCGCGGGGCGGTCCGTGTATCTGCCCGCGGGCGCGGAGGACGCCGCCCTTCAGGGCGCGGGCACCGCCTTCCGTGCCACGACGGGGACCGCTGACGACCGGGGGGTGATACTCACTTAACCGGTTATGTGTCGGCTATTGTTCTCAGTCATACGGAAATCTCCCCTCCCTTCGCGGCTACGTACGAGGTGGCGGTCCCGTGGACCCCCGAGGCGTCAAGGAAGGCGTGGGTACCTGGAAGGCGCCCAGGTGCGTGCCCTCGATCACCCCGAAGAGGGTCCGGGCGACGACCTCGCCGAATTGGTGGACGTCATGGCTCATCGCCGACAGCGGAGGGTGCGTCAGCCGGCACAACTGCGAGTCGTCCCAAGCCAGCAGGGAGACGTCGTCGGGGACCGAGAGCCCCATCTCCGCGGCCACCGCCGCCCCGGCGACAGCCATGATGTCGTTGTCGTACACGATCGCCGTCGGCCGGTCCGGAGACATCAGGAGACTGCGGGTCGCCCGCGCTCCCTCCTCGCCCGCGAAGCCGGTCGACACCTGGCGGCGCCCGTCCAGCCCCAGTTCCGCCATGGTCGCCTCGAAGGCGGCGGCCCGGATCCCGCTGTGGCCGAGCCCGGAAAGGCCGCCCACGCGGGCGATCCGCCGGTGGCCGAGGGCCGCGAGGTACCGCACCGCTTCGGCCGCCGCCGAGGCGTCGTCCGTCCAGACCGACGGGAATCCGCCGGTCAGCGACGGATGCCCGACGGCGACGGCGGGCATCCCGAGCGCCCGCAGCGGCGGGATCCGGGAGTCGTCCCGGCGGAAGTCCACCAGGATCGCGCCGGCGACGGTCCGGCCGCGCCACCACTCCTGGTACAGGGCGGTCTCCTCGTCCAGGTCGCGGACGAGGCGGAGCAGCAGGGAGCAGGAGCGCTCGGCGAGGACGTCCTCGATGCCGGAGATGAACTCCATGTAGAACGGTTCGAGCCCGAGGAGCCGGGCGGGCCGGCAGAGCGCGAGACCCACGATGCCCGCCCGGCGCCCGGAGAGGTTGCGCGCCGTCTGGTTCGGACTCCAGCCGAGGTCCCTGGCGGCCTGGAAGATGCGTTCCCGGGTCGGAGGGGACACCCCCGGGCGGTTGTTGAAGGCGATGGAGACAGCGCCTTTGGAGACCCCGGCCCGTGCGGCGACGTCATTGATCGTGACGCGCGGGCCGGGGACGCGAGGGGCCGAGGCGCTCACGCCGCTCCCACGCTGAACAGGGCCGCCCGGACGGCCTCCGGGTCGGTTCCCGTCCAGCCGGTGACGGTGATGCGGGCCGTCTCGCCGGGCAGGAGCGTGACCAGGCCGAGGTCGGCACCGGCTGTCGGGGCGAGCCGGTCGGCCTGGAGGAGGAGGTCCCGCACCAGGGTCCGGGCGGTGACGACCACGTCCACGGCGCCGCCCTCGGCGTGCGGCTCGATCAGCACGTCGTACGCGGGTTCCGGGTACGCGAACTCCTTGTCGTACACCGGGAGGTGGACGGCCCTCAGCCCGTCCGCGTCCGCCACGAGGAGCTCCCGTGTCGAACCGGGTTCGGGCAGGAGCGAGGCGGGGACGACCAGCCGGACGACGGTCCGCTCCGCCGCTTCCAGGTCGAGGGCGACCTCCTTGAGTACGGTGCCGTCCGCGTCGAGCCGCCGCAGGGTGACGGTCGTGCGCCAGGCGGTGCCGGACTGGTTGTCGAGGGCGAGCACCGGGCCTTCCCCGTCGGGTACGAGGGCGAGGACGCGGTCGGCGTAGACGCGGCGCAGCTCGTGGTAGAGCGGCTTGAGGCGGCCGTCGCCGTCGATGGCGGCCCAGGAGCTGACCGGCCAGCAGTCGTTGAGCTGCCACACCACTGTGCCGGCGCAGACGGGCCAGTTGGCCCGCCAGTGCTCGATCCCGGCAGCCACCGCCCGCGCCTGGACGACCTGGGCCAGGTAGTGCCAGCGGTCGAAGTCGCCCTCCGTCAGCCCGAAGTGGCGCTCGATGCCCCGGTCGAGCTTGCCGTTGCCGTCCTCGGCCTTCTGGTGGTGCAGCATGCCGGGGGAGTCGGGGGCGAGGTCCTCGCCGGGCAGGGCCCGCCGGAGCGTCGCGAGGGCGGGCGGGGCCTGCCAGCCGAACTCGGCGCAGAACCGGGGCACGTCGGCCCGGTACTCGGCGTAGTCCTGGCGGTTCCACACCTCCCACGAGTGGTGGGTGCCGTGGCGGGGGTCGTTGGGATGGTGGTCCCAGGAGCCGGACCAGGGGCTGCCCGCGGTGTACGGGCGGGTCGGGTCCAGCTCGGCGACGATCCGGGGCAGGATCCCGAGGTAGTACCCCTCGCCCCAGGAGTCACCCGCCAGCGGAGCCTCCCACTCCCAGGCGCGGAAGCCCCAGAGGTTCTCGTTGTTGCCGTTCCAGAGCACCAGGCTGGCATGCGGGGCAAGGCGGACAACGTTGTCGCGCGCCTCCGCCTCGACCTCGCCGCGCAGGGGTTGTTCCTCGGGGTAGGCGGCGCAGGCGAAGAGGAAGTCCTGCCAGACCATGAGGCCGAGCTCGTCGCAGACGTCGTAGAAGGCGTCGTCCTCGTAGATGCCGCCGCCCCAGACGCGGACCAGGTCGATGTTGGCCTCGGCGGCCTGGGTGAGGCGGGTGCGGTAGCGCTCGGGAGTGACCCGGGAGGGCAGGACGTCGTCCGGGATCCAGTTGACACCGCGCGCGAAGATCCGCGTGCCGTTGACGACGAAGGTGAAGCCGGTGCCGTGCTCGTCGGCGGAGCGGTCGATCTCGACCGTACGGAAGCCGATCCGCCGCGACCAGTGGTCGAGCGGGGCGCCGGCCTCGTCGAGGAGCGTCACGTCGAGCCCGTACAGCGGCTGTGTTCCGTACCCGCGGGGCCACCACAGCTCGGGATCGGCGACCTCCAGGCGCAGCACCGTCTCCTCGCCTTCGGAGGGCGCCTCCGCGACCGAGTCCCCGAGGGTGGCCCGGAGGGTCAGCCGGCGGCCGGTCCCGGTCTCGGTCCGCGCGGTGCGCACGCGGAGCTCGACCCGGCCGGTCGTGCCGTCGACCGTGACCAGCGGACGGACTTCGGCGAGCCGTGCGGTCGACCAGTGCTCCAGACGGACCGGGCGCCACATGCCGGCCGTCACGACCGTGGGACCCCAGTCCCAGCCGAACGAGCAGGCCATCTTGCGGATGTACTGGAAGGGCTCGGGGTAGACGTTGGGCCGGTCGCCGGTGAGCGCGCGGACCCGCTCGGCCTCGTCGTACGCCGAGGCGAAGCGCACCTCCAGCGGGCCGGTCCGCCCGGTCACGTCGAAGCGGTGGACGCGGTGCATGTTCCGTGTGGAGCCGAGCGACTCGCCGCCGATCCGTATGTCGGCGGCGGTGTCCAGGCCCTCGAAGACCAGCTCGGACCGCTCGTGCGCGCTGTCGTGGGCGAGGTCGGTGACGTACGACCACGCCTGCCGGCCGACCCATGCGATCTCGGTCTCGCCGCGGCCGAGGAACGGGTCCGGTATCACCCCGGCGTCGAGCAGGTCGGTGTGAACGCAGCCGGGCACCTGGGCGGGGAGCAGTGCGTCCTCGTGGCGCAGGCTCCAGCCTTCGTGCAGCTCTGTGACGTCCTTCATTGCGTGCGGCTCCAATCGCCTGGCAGGGGGCGGGATGCGTATACGGGCCGACAAGGTAGCCGTACATTTACTTAACTGTCCATGAACCGGTCAAGCGGAGCGCCCATAGGGCACGTCGCAGGCCGTACTCGCGACTCACCGGATCTTTGTGCGTGACGCCCGCGGTAACGATTGAGTATCACGCGGGAAATCAGCACTTTACCGGTTCACGAACGGCTGACATAGTGCCGACATCCCACCGATGACCTGAGCCGTGACTTTGAAGGAGTTGGCTATGGGGAACAAGAAGACGGCGGTGCTCTCGGGCGCTGTGCTGGCCGCCGCGACGCTCGTCCTGTCGGCGTGCGCCGGGGGAGGGGGCGCCGTCACGGGTGAGACGGCGGCCCCGCCGTCCGACCCGAAGGAGGTCTCCGGCGAGATCAAGGTCCTCACGCAGCGGACCGACCTCGTCCAGAAGGGGGTGCTGAAGGCGTACGCCGCCGAGTTCAACAAGGTCTACCCCAAGGTCAAGGTGTCGTTCGACGGCATCACCGACTACGAGGGCGAGGTGAAGATCCGGATGAACACCAAGGAGTACGGCGACGTCCTCTTCATCCCCGGGGCGGTGGCCAAGAACGACTACCCCAAGTTCTTCGCGCCCCTCGGCACCACCGCCGAGCTGTCGTCGAAGTACCGCTTCAGCGACAAGGCCGAGGTGGACGGCAAGGTCTACGGCATCGCCCAGTTCGGCACCGCCAACGGCTTCGTCTACAACAAGGCGCTGTGGAGGAAGGCCGGGGTCACCGCGTGGCCGAAGACGCCGCAGGAGTTCCTCGCGGGCCTGAAGGCGGTCAAGGAGAAGACGGGGGCGACTCCGTACTACACGAACTTCAAGGACGGCTGGCCGCTGGTCCAGTGGACCGCCAACAACGGTTCGGTCGGCTGTGACGCGGACGCGAGCAACAAGCTCGCCGGACCGGTCTCCCCCTGGAGGGAGGGCGGCGAGCTCCGCACCATCGACACCCTCCTCTACGACATCGCCGCGCAGGGGCTCTCCGAGAAGGACCCGACCACCACCAACTGGGAGACCTCCAAGGCCCTGCTGGCCGAGGGCAAGATCGCCACGATGATGCTGGGCTCCTGGTCCCTCACCCAGATGCAGGGCGCGGCGAACGACGGGGGCCTCAAGGCGGAGGACATCGGCTTCATGCCGTTCCCCGTCCAGAAGGACGGCAAGTTCTGCGCGGCGCTGGTCTCCGACTACCAGCAGGCCGTCAGCGTCTACTCGGAGAACAAGCCCGCCGCCCGCGCCTGGGTCGACTGGTTCACCGAGAAGTCCGGCTTCTCGGAGAAGGAGGGCGTGGTGTCCGCGGTCAAGTCCGCTCCCCTGCCGGCCACCCTCAAGGATTTCGTTGACAACGATGTCACGTTCTTCGACCGCTCCGAGGCGAAGACGGCGGCGGTCAACGACATCGACGACGCGGCGGAGATCGGCCTGAACAAGCCCGACTACCGCCAGAAGCTGATCGACACCGCGCGAGGCGCGGCCAAGGGCAGCGCCGAGGACTTCTTCGCCGACCTGAACAAGAGGTGGGACGAGGCGGCGAAGACCACCGGTTCCTGACCGACCGGTGGAGCGGGCCCCGGCCGTACGACACCGGCCGGGGCCCCTGGACCTCCCGCAGTCGCGGACACGAAAGGCCGACATGACCGAGACAACCGACACCGTTCCCGGGGGCGCCGCCATGACACGGCGATCCGCCAAGAACACGAAGGCCGCGCGGGACGGAGCGCGCACGGGAGAGCCTCCCGCGGGCCGGCGCCGTGCGCCCACCGGCGGGCAACCCCGCTCCTGGCGGAACTCGCCGCTCCGCCGGATCACGCCCTGGCTCTTCCTGGCAGGCCCGCTGGCGCTGCTGATCACGTTCACCTACGTACCCGTGGCGAGCATGATCTCGTACAGCTTCACCGACTGGGACGGGGTGAGCCCGGACCGGGAGAGCGTCGGCTTCGACAACTACGTACAGATCTTCACCCGCCCCGAGCTCTTCCGGGTCTTCCTCACCAGCGGCTACTACCTGGCCGCGTCCGTGGTCCAGATCGCCGTCGCGCTCTACTTCGCGGTGGTCCTGAGCTTCGACCTGAGGTTCCGGAACTTCTTCAAGGGGATCCTCTTCTTCCCCTACCTCGTCAACGGCGTCGCGATCGGCTTCGTCTTCCTCTACTTCTTCCAGGACGGCGGCACCCTCGACTCGGTGCTGGCCGGGCTCGGCGTGAGTACCGACCATCCCTGGCTCGGCGATCCCACCTCCGCCAACACCTCACTGGCCGGCGTGTCGGTCTGGCGCTTCACGGGTCTGAACTTCGTGCTCTTCCTGGGCGCCGTCCAGTCCATCCCCGGGGAGCTCTACGAGGCGGCCGAGCTGGACGGCGCGGGAAAGTGGCAGCGGTTCCGGCACATCATCGTCCCGAGCATCAAGCCCGTCATCAGCCTCAGCGTGATCCTGGCGATCTCCGGCTCCCTCTCGGTGTTCGAGATCCCCTACATCATGACCGGCGGCGCGACCGGCACCCAGACCTTCGTCATCCAGACGGTCAAACTCGCGTTCCAGTTCAACAAGACCGGCCTGGCCTCGGCCGCGGCCGTGGTGCTGCTCCTGATCATCCTGCTGATCACCTGGATCCAGCGCAGGCTCGTGCCCGACGACAAGGTGGACCTCGTATGACCCCCGATCGCACCGCGGCCCCGGCAGCGGCCCGCGCCCCCCGGCGCCGCCGCCTTCCCCTCGGGACCGTGCTGACCTATCTGTCCCTGCTCGCCGCCACCGCGGTCGTCCTGCTGCCGCTGACCGTCGTCTTCCTCACCTCTCTCAAGACGTCGGAGGAAGTCGGGGACGGCAACGCGCTCTCCCTGCCCGGGAACTGGCTGAATCTCGACAACTACGTCACGGCGTTCACCGACGGCAACATGCTCATGGCCTTCGGGAACACCGCCTTCATCCTGTTCTTCTCCATCGGCGGGACGGTGATCATCGGCTCGATGACGGCCTACGCCGTGGACCGCTTCACGTTCCGGGCCAGGAAGCTCGTCATGGCCCTCTTCCTCGTCGCCACGCTCGTGCCCGCCGTCACCACGCAGGTCGCGACCTTCCAGGTCATGAACGGCTTCGGCCTGATCGACACGCGCTGGGCCCCGATCCTGCTGTACATGGGGACGGACATCGTCTCCGTGTACGTCTTCCTGCAGTTCATCCGCGGCATACCCACGTCGCTGGACGAGGCGGCGCGGCTCGACGGCGCCAACGCGTTCACGATCTACCGGAAGATCATTTTCCCGCTGCTCAAGCCGGCGATCGCCACCGTCGTCATCATCAAGGGAATCACCACCTACAACGACTTCTACATCCCTTTCCTCTACATGCACTCCGAGGACCTCGGCACGATCTCCACCGCGCTGTTCCGCTTCAAGGGACCCTTCGGAGCCCACTGGGAAGCGATCTCGGCCGGAGCGATCCTCGTCATCCTGCCGACCCTGGTCATCTTCCTGCTGCTCCAGCGCTGGATCTACAACGGCTTCGCCCAGGGAGCCACCAAGTAGCCGGGTACGAAAGGGACGGTCCGGCCCCGCCGGTGGGTGACCGTGTCAGCGGGGGGCCGGCTCCGGCGGCGGTGGGCTGGTGCTCGCCCGGGGCGCGAAGTGGGCGTGTCCCTCGCGGACGTCGCCCACCTCCTCGCCGTTGATGAGGGCGAGCAGCGCGGTCGCGGAATGGGCGCCGTAGGCCGGGATGTCACGCGTGACGGCCGACAGCATGGGGCGGACCACCTGCGTCAGGGGCGACTCGTCCCAGGCCACGACCGACAGGTCGGCCGGGATGGCCAGGCTCAGCTCCTGCGCCACCGAGAGCGCGGCCACCGCCATGATGTCGTTGTCGAAGACGATCGCCGTCGGCCGCTGAGGTGCGATCAGCAGGGCCCGCGCGGCCCGTGCTCCCTCGTCCCCCGTGTAGTCGGTATGGATCACGGTGGCCTGCGGGAGACCGGCTTCCCGGCAGGCGTCGCGGAGGGCGGCGTCACGCACCGCCGTGTGCGCGAGGTCGGCGGGTCCCGCGACCCGTGCGATCCGCCGGTGTCCCAACGCCGCCAGGTACCGCACGATCTCGTGCACGCTCTCGGCGTCGTCCGACCAGATGGCCGGCAGGCCCCCCGACACCTCCGGTGGCCCGATGGCCACCGCGGGCAGGCCGATGTCCTGGACGGCCCGCACCCGGCCGTCGTCGGTCCGCAGGTCCATGAGGAAGACGCCGTCGACCCGCCGCTCACCCCACCAGCGTCGGCAGACCTCGAGCTCCTGCTCCTGGTCGGACACCATCTGCAGCATCAACGCGTACGAGCTCTCGGCGAGTACGGCCTCCACGCCGCTGATGAACTCCATGAAGAACGGCTCCACCCCGAGCGTCCTGGCCGGCCGGCGGACGACGAGCCCGACCGCCTGCGCGCGCCCTCCCGTCAGGGCCCGGGCGGCGCTGTTGGGGCGCCAGCCCAGCTCCTCGGCGATGCTCTTGATCGAGGCGCGCGTGGTCTCCGACACCCCGGGCTGGTCGTTGAGTGCGTACGAGACCGCGACCTTCGACACACCCGCCCGACGTGCGATGTCCGCCATCGTCGGCCGCTTCACTGCCACCCCAGCTCCATCCTGAACACTTGGTGCCCCGACCCTACCTTCACGAGGTCCGGACGCCCGGGTGCCCTCCGGTCCGCGCGGACGGGAGGGCACCCTTCGCTCAGTGGTCGGCGGCGCTGCCGCGGACGACGCAGGAGCGGTGGTTCTCCCAGCCCCAGCCGTCGCCGTCGGGGTCGGAGGACGCACTGGCGCAGTACGGGTAGCCGTTCGGAGCCGTGCCGCCGGTGCCGCCCCCGCCGCCGAAGACCGTGGCCCGTGTGGAGGTGGAGGAGATCCCGTCGGCCCCGAAGAAGAACCGGTTGCCCCACGGAGTGAGCGAGCCGGCGTCGAAGCCGTTGACCATGTCGAGGTACTCGACGCCGCCGCCGTTGCCGCTCCACGACCAGCCGAGGTAGCCGACGCGCAGCGAGCGGGCCGTGGCCATGATGGCGTTCTCGTCGGGGTTGCCGTCGCTGTGGTTGTCGCCGAACTCGCCCACCACGAGGGGGAGTCGATGGCCGACGAAGTGGTTCAGGTAGTTCTGGACCTCGGCGGCCGTGTCGTACACGCCGTACATGTGGACGGAGAAGATGGTGTTGCGGTGAGGGTCGGCGGCGAAGACGGAGGCGGCGTTGTCCCGCATGGTGTTCGACCAGTCCTGGCCCCAGTTGGGCGCGTCCACCATCAGAGCGTTCGAGATGCCGGCCCCGCGGAGCTTCCCGATGGCGTTCTTGGTGGCGTCGGTCCAGGCGGTGTAACCGCTGTTGCCGTAGGGCTCGTTGCCGATGTTGACGACGACGTAGTCCTCCTGACCCTGGAGAGCGCTCTTGATGCCGATCCAGTAGTCGGCGGCCTTGTCGAGGGAGGCGGCCGCGCCGTCCTCGCCGTAACCGGTGGTGTCGTGCACCTCCAGAACGCAGATGACCTTGTGGGCCTTGCAGTCGTCGATGATCGAAGCCACCTTGGACGCGTCGGTCCTGGCCCACCGGTCGCCGCTGCCGAGGACGACACGGACGGTGTTGGCGCCCTTGGCGGAGATGTCGGCGATAGCACCGGTTTCGTTCGGGTACCAGGCCTGGGCGTGGTTGACCCCGCGCATCACGAACTCGTTGCCGTTGGCCTCGTAGACGCGACCGTCACGGACGTGGATGCCGGTGTCGGCGGCCTGAGCGGTTCCGGTGGGGCCGAGCAGGGGCAGCAACAGACCGGCGACGCCGGCGACGGCGCTCCCGACTGCCGTGAACCACGTGCTGTGTGGCGACCTTGACATGCCTGTCCTCCAAAGGAACGGGAAGGGGTCCCCCACCTGCGCCGAGAATCCTGATCAACCAGTTGGACAACGTTGTCAGAATTCACGAACCCGAGCCACTGGTCCGCAGGTTGGGGGTTCTCCCTCATGAGGCACTGTGGGCCGACGGGGTGTCAAGCTTGCGCACTGCTTTAGCTCCGAGGAGCTGAATCACGGGGGCTGGTTCAGTAAACACCTGTGGTCGATTCCGGCCGGCGACGGTGCCCGTCACGTTGGCGTGGGCGCTCTTCAGTGAACCGGGGGATAGGTCAGCACGGTCCCCAGGGGAAGACGGCGGCGCCGAGGGGCGCGGGCAGCTGCCGGGGCCGCGGTGCGAGCTGGCCGCCGTCCAGGGACCCGTCGTCCTGGTCGGACACTCCTACGGCGGCGCCGTCATCAGTGGTGCCGCATGGGGCGACAGCCGGGTGAAGGCCCTCGTCTACATCGCCGCGTTCACCCCGGACTCGGGCGAGAGCGCGGCCGAGCTCGCCGCCAGGTTCCCCGGCGCCACCCTCGGCGACGCGGTGAACCCGCGGTCGTACCCGCTGCCCGGCAGTGGCACCGGCACCGAACTCGTCATCGAACGAAGCAAGTTCCACCGGCAGTTCGCCGCCGACGTCCCCGCCGCCGACGCGGCGGTCATGGCCGCGACCCAGCGCCCGGTCGCCACCGCCGCGCTGGCAGCGCGGAGACGTCCGCATCGCCCACCAGGTGCTCTTCTACCCCGTCACCGACGCCACCTTCGCCACCGAGTCGTACCGCCTCTTCGCCGAGGGCTACTTCCTGCGCCGCGACGCCATGAAGTGGTTCTGGGGCCAGTACACGACCGAGGAGGCCGAGCGCGCGCAGATCACCGCCTCGCCGCTGCGCGCCACCACCGAACAGCTCACCGGACTGCCGCCGGCCCTGGTCATCACCGCCGAGGCCGACGTCCTGCGCGACGAGGGCGAGGCGTACGCGGCGAAGCTCCGCGCCGCCGGCGTCCCCGTCACCGCCCTCCGCGTCCAGGGGGCCATCCACGACTTCGTCATGCTGAACGCACTGCGCGAGACGCGGGCCGCGGAACTCGCCATCGGTCTCGCCACCGACACCCTGCGCAAGGCCCTGGCATGACCGGGCCGTCGACGAGCATGCCGGTGGCGGGCCTCGTGCCCTCCCCCGCGCGGGGAACACGCTTAGGCCGACCGGCGAGCAGCAGACGGAGGATGTGGACGTCCACAGGATTCGATCGCCGGGTCCGGATCCGGTCGACAGAGGTCGCCCGGTAGGTCTCCACCAGCTGGGCGACGGTGAGCTCGGCGTGCTGCAGGCGTTCGCGGTGCGCGACCAGCTCGCCGCCGAGGGCGACGGCCGGATGGACCGCCGCGAACCGTCCGTTTCCCTCGCCGCCGAGAACCACCAGACCCCGGTCCGGCAGCGAACCCAGGGCCGCGTCGGTCCGCTCCCGCGGCAGTCGCGTCGCGTCGGCGACGGCGGGGCCCAGCGCCGAAGGCGCGCCGACGAGCGCGTGGTAGACGGCGGCCTCGTCCGCCGTGAGCCCGAGCTCCTCCGGCCCCACCGTTCCACCTTCCCGGTCCCGCGATGACATCGCTGTCACCAGTGGCAAACGGTCACCACCGGCCTGCGGGCGGCCCCGGGGGACGCGGTGCACCACGAGGACATCGCCCCTGGGCGCACGGCGACGCCCGGCGGACGATCACCGGTCGGGCTCCTTCGCATAGTTGTAGACGGTCGCCCGGGAGACGCCGAGCTGGTCGGCGATGAGTTGTGCGGAGCTCCGGGTCTCGAAGAAGCCCTCGCCGTGCAGCCGCCGCACCAGCTCGCGCTTCTGGTCACGGTTGAGGCCACGCGGGGTACTGGAGCGCTGCGCCGCGAAGGAGTCGATGGCCGAGCGGAGTTCGCGCCCGGTGCGGTCGCGCGGCGTCTCCAGGCTCTCACCCTGGTCGTCGACGTCGGTGGCGACGAGACCGGCGAGGGTCAGGGCCAGCGGGGACAGCGTGCTGACGTCCAGATTCAGGCACAGGGCCGCGACGTAACGCCCCTCGGCGTTCCTGATGCCGATCGAGGTGCTCTTGGCCGGGCGTCCGTCGGGGAACCGGTTGCTGTAGTTCTGGATGACGCCGGGATAGTCGGGGTCCGCGATGCGGCGCAGGCCCAGTTCGGTGGCGGAGTCGCCGACCTGCCGTCCGGAGAGGTTGTTCTCGATGACGCGGATGGCGCTGTCCGGTCGGCGCAGATCGTGCAGGACGACCTCGCACAGACCGGGGAACACACGCCCGACGGCGACGGCGATGCGTTCGACTTCCCGTACGAGATGCTCGTCGTCCGTCAGGTGGTGGTCGTCTTCGGGTAGGCGGCGCCCGTCCTCCGCCAGGTGGTGGCCGCCTTGGGGTAGGCGGCGCCCGTCCTCCGGCGGGTGGTGCCCGTCTTCCGGTACGGCGGGGCGGTCGGCGCGGTGGGCGTCTCGTGGACCGGTGGAGTGTGTCATCGCGCGCCGCTCGATTCCTGAGCGCCGTCGCCGGGCCCGGCGAACACCGCGGCCATCGTCTCGGCGGACTTCAGCCCCGCACCGGTGAGCACGACCACGGTCGTCTCGTCCGGAGCGATCTCGCCGGTCGCGATGAAGTGGTCGAGGGTCGCCGCGGCGACGCTGCTGGTCGGTTCGGCGTACAGGCCTCGCGCGCTCAGTGCGCGGACCGCGGCGTGGATCTCCGCCTCGGGGACGGCGTAGGCGGCGCCGTCGGAGCGGCGGATGGCCTCGACCGCCTCGGGCAGCCGGACCGGGTGGGCGATGGACGCGCCCTCGGCGATCGTCGGCTGCCGCTCACCGCGGTCGGCCGGTTCGATGCCGTGGAACGTGTCGGCGATGGTCGCCCAGTGCTCGGGCTGCCCGACGAACAGCCGCGGGCGCCGGTCGATCTGGCCGGCGTCGAGCAGCTCGCCGAACGCGAGGTCGCACCCGATGACGTTGCTGCCGGCTCCGGCCACGAGGACCGCGTTGTCGGGTGCGGTGAAGCCTAGGGACTCCCACATCTCGTAGGCGACGGTCTTGGTGCCCTGAATGAACATGGGGTGCCAGTTGTGGCTGGCGTAGGGGATCCGTTCGGACTGCCGGATCGCCTCGTCGGATACCTCCTCGCGGGTGCCGTCCACGAGCTGGATCTCGGCTCCGTAGGCGCGGGCCTGGAGGATCTTGGCCGCCGAGGTGGCGGAGGGGACGATGATCTTGGCGCGGATGCCGGCGGCGGCGGCGTAGGCGGCCACCGCCGACCCGCCGTTGCCCGAACTGTCCTCGAGTACGTGCTCGGCGCCGTGCGCCGCGAGGTGGGACATCATCACCGACACGCCCCGGTCCTTGAAGCTGGAGGTCGGGTTGAACCACTCCAGCTTGAAGTGGACGCGCCGGCCGCCCCAGTTCACCGGAACCATCGGCGTGCACCCCTCGCCCAGGCTCACCCGCTGGGCGGCCGGGACGGGCAGGGCCGCGTGGTAGCGCCACAGGGAGCGTTCGGTGAGGGCGATCTGCTCGGGACGCAGGCCCGGCATCGCGCTGACGGCGAGGGGGCCGCCGTCCTCGCCCCGCCAGCGGGGGTCGTCCAGGGAGTAGCGCCTTCCGGACCGGTCGTAGAGGTAGGGGGCGGTGACGGCTGAGGGCTGTTCGGCGTTCATGCGCGGTTCCGGCTTCTCCTCGCTCGACCTGCTGGGTGCCACTGGGCGTCACTGGGCCCGCTGGGTCTCGCGGCCCGCGGGGCACCCCTTCCTCCCCACCCTAGACGCACTTTCCAGATCTACACAGAGAATCCAATCACTACTCGTCGTCCCAGGCCATCGAGCTCATCCGCCAGCCGGCGGGCGTACGGACGAACTGGGTGGTCTTGCGCCCCGAGCCCTCGAACCACTGGCCGTCCAGGACGCCGGACTTGCGGTACTCGCTGAACCGGTGCGCGATCGTCCCGGCGATCTCGGTCCGCTCGGCGACCTCCCACTCGGAGAACTCCGTCAGGGTCCCGTCGGAGAGGATCTTCCGGCGGGGCTCGATGAACGCGTCGAGGTCGTGGACGACGGGCTCGGCCCCGATGTTCTTGATGATCGTTCCCTGCGGGATGAACACCTCCCGGACGACGTCGAGGTTCGCCGTGGCGCCGCCGGTGTTGGTGAACGCGCCGAGGAAGGCGCGCATCAACCCGTCGAGCTCCGCCTTGACGTCGGCGGCGGTGGTGCCGGCGGTCTCGGCCGTCTCGGCCACGGTCACGGCATCGTCCGGCCGCGGTGACGGCGCCGCCGCGTCATCGGCCAGCAGTGACCAGATCTCGATGTCGTGCCGCATGTCCCGGTACACGGAACGCTGCCGCAGCACGCCGTCGCGGGTCATGCCGAGCCTGCGAGCGGCCTCGATGCTGCGGGTGTTGTGCGCCGCGACCCACCATTCGATCCGGCTCATGCCGCGCTCCCGGAACGCCCAGTCGATCAGTACCCGGCAGGCCCGGGTCACCAGCCCGCGGCCCGCCCCGCCCTCCTCCAGCCAGCAGCCGATCTCGCACACCCCGGAGGCGGTGTCGAAGCTGGTGAACATGACGCCGCCGACCAGTGTGCCCTCCAGCCAGATCCCGTAGATCCGACGGGTGTCCTGGGCCTGGTGGTCGGCGTACCGCTGGAGGACGGCGGTGGCGGAGGCGAGGTCGGTGCTGAGCGTTGCCCAGGGAATCCAGGGGTCCACATAGGGACGGGCGCGGTCCATGTGCGCGAGGAACTCCGGGGCATGCCGGGGTTCCAGCGGGCGGAGCTGCGCGTTGTCGCCGAGGGGCAGTGCGAACACGGTCACCTTCCAGGTACGTAACGAGCGTTCGGCATGTAACGTAGCAGCATGCCACCCGCACCCGGAGACCGTGAAGCCCGCCGTCAGGACGTGTCCGAGGCGGTGTGGCAGGTGCTCGCCGACAAGGGGTTCGGTGGGTTGACGCTCCGGGCCGTCGCCGCCGTCATGGGCGCCTCGACGGGCATGCTCATGCACTACTTCCCGACCAAACGGGCCCTGGTCTCCCACGCCCTGGACCTCTTGGAGAAGCGCACCGCCGAGCGGCCCCGGCGCGCACGCCCCGCGGAGGGGCTCGCCGCCCTGAGGGCGATGCTGCTGGACATCCTGCCGCTGACCCCCGACGACACCGCCCGCAACCGCATCTGGGTCAGCTCGTGGGACCTCGCCCTCGCCGACGACGCGCTCGGCGCGGACCAGGCCGCCCGCTACACCCGCCTGCGGTCGACGCTCCGCCCCCACCTCGAAGCCGCGCGCGACCAGGGCGAGCTGCCCGAGGTCGCCGACCCGGAGCAACTCGCCGCCGCCGCCGTCGCGTTCACCCACGGTCTCGTCGTCCAGGCGCTCTTCGACCCCGACCGCTTCTCCGAGCGGGTGCAGACCGCCATGCTCGACGACTTCCTCACCTCGATCGCGGCCGAACGGCCCGGCTCTGCCGGACGGCCCGACTCCTAGGGCCTGTTCGGTCTCCCGTTGGCGCCGCACCGCGCGTGCGGTACTTTGAACGCGTTCAACTGAACGCGTTCAAAGATGGGGGCCGTCATGGAGGAATGCCGGAGAGTGTCCGCCCGGCAGCGGAGTTGGGCTGTGGCGGCGGTCGTCGCGGCGGGGGGTGCTGTGCTCTTGGGCCTCATGTTCGCCGCGCTCCTGGCTTGGCTCTTCGTCGTCAGCGCGGTAGTGGCATCCGTACCGCTGTGGTCGCGAGAGCAGCCGAAGGTCTTCGCCCGGGCCTGCCTCGTCATCGGGACGGGCCTGCTGGCCTGGTCGCTGATCGGTGCCGTGATCGGCATGTTCCTGTTTCTTCCAGCGGCCCTGTTGCTGCTGGTCGCGGCCTTCGTGGACGCCGACAACCGCCCAGGTGCGTGGTGGGCGGTGGCGGTGCCCGCCACAGTCGCGCTCGCCTTCGCGTTGATCGCCCTCCCGTCCGACCCGGAGAACGAACCGCCCCCGGGCATGCCCGAAAGTGTCGTGGAAGGGCAGAGCGTCACGTGATCGGCAACCCCGTAGGCGCTGTCCGTGACCAGGAACCGGAAGGCCATCCTGACTGGCACCGGCTGGCACGACAGAAGGAGCAGGGCGCATTCGAAGGCCGCAGCAGCCTGATCCAGGTCGCCCAACGCGCGCCAGGTGGTCGCACAGAGCGAAGGACCGTTCGTGCCGGCCGCAGGCCCGGGGCAGCCGGGCCATGGCGGCCGGCGACTCCGGCACGGGATTCCGTTCGGACACCACGTCGAGGGCATGGAACCAGGGCGCGAACCGCTCCCGCATCGCATCGGTGTCCAGGTCGTGGCCGTAGTCCAACGTCCGCAGACACGCCTCGGCCAGCGCCGCAGCACTCACCGCGCTGAGAAAGCGTGCGTCGCCGAACCAAGGTGCGGCGCCCCATGCCACGTCGGGCCGCACGCCCGTGACCGAACCAAGCGCCATCACCGCGTCGTCCATGTCCCCTTCAAGGAACAAGAAGTACGCCTGCGCCAGCACAGCGCTCAAGGAGCCGTCCTCTTCGAGGCTCTCCTTCAACTCCGAGCGTCGGTCCTGCCACAACTCGGCGAGGGCCCCGTAGGGCTCCGGAGCCGCCGGCGCCGAGGCTATTGCCCCCACCAGAAGCTCAACGGCGCCCACCAGGCTTCCGCCACAGTGCGCCATCACACCAGCGAGACTGACTCCCGCCGCCACTGACCGATTCGACATCGCCAGAGAATACCCGCGGTCAAAGGCGCTGTGAGACGTCCGCCACCGCAGTCGGCGATCAGACCAGGCGAGCGGGAGCCCCTCTCAACGCGCCGCCCGGTCCCGCAGGGTTGCCGGCTCGCCAATCCAGCACGGAAAGGGAGGGTGAGCGGGTGGTGCTCCGGAGGTACGGGCCGCGCGACGGCGGATCGTCAGCACCATCAACGCCGTAGACGAGATGGAGCGTCAGGCCGCGCTCACCCGCGAGTCCTCACGACTGGTGCCACCACGGGGGCCGATGGCGTGAGCCAGATCACTGCTTCGGCTACGTATCCGACTTGCAGGCTGTCCCGTCGTACCGGTGTGTACAGCCATTCACCCTGCAAGGAGCCGTGAAGCATGCCTCAGCCCTCTCTGTCCCCCGACCCCGGCCGGTTGCCGCAGCCCCTGCCGGCAGCGGCGCAGGACGCGCGCCGCGAGTTCCTGGTCGCGCTGGAGCCGCTGCGCGGCGAGTTGTTCCGCTACTGCCGGCGCCTGACCGGCAGCGTGTGGGACGCCGAGGACCTGGCCCAGGAGGCACTCGCCCGGGCGTTCACGCGAGCGGCACAGACCCACCAGCCGGTCGAGCGCCCCATGGCATGGCTGGTGCGGATCGCGACCAACGCCTACCTCGACCAGGTGCGCCGTCCGGCCCCGCTCCTCGTGGAGCAGCAAGAGCGGGCCGCCCCTCGCGCCGCCGACCCCGCCGAGGTACGCGACGCGCTCGCGGAGATGACCACCCTGCTGGCGCCGCAGGAGCGGGCCGCCGTCGTCCTCAAGGACGTGTTCGACCTGCCGCTGAAGGAGATCGCCGCCATGCTGAGCACCACCGAGGGCGCGGTGAAGGCCGCACTGCACCGTGGCCGCGGGCGCCTGGCCGATCCGGAGCGGGCAGCTGCGCTCGCCCGCCGTACGGCTCCCGAGCGCGAGACCCTCGACGCCCTTGCCGCGGCGTTCACCGCGTACGACCTGGACGGACTGGCCAACCTCTTCGTCGAGGACGCCATCAGCGACGTGATCGGCGTCGCCCACGAAGTCGGACGGACCCGGATCGCCGCCGGCTCGCTGCACCACACCCTGGTTCTGGAGTCGTCCGTCCGGTGGCGCGCCGAGGTCAGGGAGCTGGACGGCGACCCGCTGGTCCTGATGTGGGCCACTCCGGCCGACGGCAGCGGCCCCGAGGCGGTCGAGGACGTCCTTCGCGCCGAGACGGCCGACGGCGGGGTCACACGCCTGCGCTGGTACTACTTCTGCCCCGACGTCCTCACCGAGGTGGGCGACCGGTTGGACATGCCCGTCCGAACCCACGGCCACGTCGTGTAGCGCCCAGCAGACGAGCCTTCGCCATGACCGGCCCCGAGGGTGGCTACCTCAAGGACGCCGTCGCCGCGGCCGGTCCGTCCGTGGACTTCTCGCGGTACGACATGGTCCACGTCCTCACGACACGCGACGTCGCGGCGAGTTCCTTTACACCCACCTACGTGTACGAACCGGCAACCGCCGACGTCCGCGCCGACGGCGATCCCGGGGCAACCACTGGCGCGTGAGCGGGTGCAGGCGTCAGGTGGAGCCGGGGGACAGCACCCGTGCGTCGGCGGGCGCGACACGTGAGGCTGAAGGGGCAGTCATCGACGCCTACTTGGGGGAACCCGTGGCCATCTCCGTCTCCGACTCCACCTCGACAAAGACGCCGCGCGGCGCAACCCCGTACCGCGGCCGTCGCCGGGCGCGGGTGGCGGCAGCCGCCTGCTGCGGCCTGCTGCTGAGTGCGTCGGTCGTCTCCGCCGCCGCCACTCCGTCCGCCGCGACCCAGCCCGCCGCCCGTGCCCAGGCTCAGCACGAGGAGCGGGGCCGGGGCACGCTGGTCTCCGCGGAGAAGCTGTACACGCTCGCGACCCCGGGGGCCGTGTCCACCGAACTGGGCGCGGCCGGGTTCGCCGACGACACCGTCCGGTACGGCGTCGTCGCGTACCGGCTGGTCTACCGGACCGTCGACGCGCACGGCCGACCCACCACGGCAAGCGGGCTGTTCGTGCTGCCGGTCAGCGGCGAACGACGGCTCCGGGCCGTCTCCTTCGCCCACGGCACGGGCAGTCACAGGGACGATTCCCCGTCCATGCAGCGTGCCAGGTTCGTGTCCGCGCCGGTGATCGCGCATGCGGCCGCCGGTACCGCGGGGGTCGCGCCCGACTACCTGGGGATGGGCAAGGGACCCGGTCCGCACCCCTGGATGGACATCCCGTCCGAGACCACGGCGTCCCTGGACATGCTGAGGGCGGCCCGTGCCTTCGCGCCCCGCACGGGGCACGTGCTGGAGCGCGAGGTCATGGTCACCGGATTCTCGCAGGGCGCCTCGGCGGCGCTGGGGCTCGGCAGGGCACTGGAGGCGGGCGAGGACCGCTGGTTCCGGCTGGGCGCGCTGGCACCGGTCAGCGGCGCGTACGACTTCGGTGGCGCGGAGCTGCCCGCGCTGCTGGCGGGCAGGCTGGAGCCCAAGTCGAGCGTGCTGTACGCGGCGTACACGCTGGTCGCGTTCAACCGGCTCCACCCCCTCTACGACAGCCCCGGAGAAGTCTTCCGGGCCCCTTACGACAGCACCGTCGAGGCGCTCTTCGACGGCGCCCACACGGGGGAGCAGCTGATGCGGGGCACCCCGGGCACTCTGGACGCGCTGCTGACCGAGCACGGCCGCGCGTTGTTCGCGCACCCGACGGGTCCGCTGGCGGAGGCGCTGCGCGAGACCGACGCCGTGTGCACCGACTGGGCGCCCCGCGCCCCGGTGCGGCTCTACATGGCGACCGGCGACGAGCAGGCCGTCACCGACAACACGGACCACTGTCGGGCGGCTCTGCTCAGGAACGGCGTGGACGCTCCGGTCGTCGATCTGGGCGAGGTCGACTACCACGGGTCCCGACACCTGGGATCCAACGTGGCGGCCACGTCGTCGATCGTGCGCTGGTTCGCCGACCTGGCCGGTGGATCACGTCACCACTAGGCTGCGACGATGGAACGCCTGAGCGATGTGCCGGAGAGTCCCGCCCCGTCCGTGCGACCGGCCGAGGCCGGGGTGAACGACTACGACGGCTTCGCCGAGGCGTACGCGGCCGACAACGAGAACAACCTCGTCAACGCGTACTACGAGCGGCCCGGGATGCTGTCCCTTGCCGCAGACGTGACCGGCCGTCGGGTCCTGGACGCCGGCTGCGGCGCGGGCTCCCTGTCCGCCGCACTGCGTGACCGCGGCGCGATCGTCACCGGCGTCGACGCCAGTGCCGGGATGCTGGCACTGGCCGGACGGAGGCTCGGTGACGGGGCGGACCTGCACCTGGTCGACCTGCGTGATCGGCTGCCGTTCGACGACGGCGCGTTCGACGACGTGGTCGCGTCGCTGGTGCTGCACTATCTGGAGGACTGGGGGCCGACGCTGGCCGAGATGCGGCGCGTGCTGAGGACCGGCGGGCGGTTGATCGCGTCGGTGGACCACCCTTTCGTGGCCTACACGTTCCAGGACCCCCGGCCCGACTACTCCGCGACCACCAGCTATGCCTTCGAGTGAACGTTCAGCGGGCGGTCCGTCCCCATGAAGTTCTGGCGCAGGCCGCTGCACGCGATGACCGACGCCTTCACCATCGCGGGCTTCCGCATCACGGCCCTCAGCGAGCCACAACCCGACCCAGCCGCACGCGAGTTGTTTTCCGAGGGCTTCCATGCCCTCTCGACCGGCCCGTGTTTCCTGTTCTTCGTCGTGGAAGTACCGTCGTAGTCCGCCGACATGAGCGGCATGCGGTCGGACCGTAGGACGCGAAGGGGGAGCACACTCATGGGGGAGCAGTGGATCGCGCTCGTCGTCGCCGCGGTGGGCGTCGTGGGCACGCTCGGGGCGGCGTTGCTCACCCAGTCGCGCGCCGACCGGTCGAAGCGGCTCGAGCTGGGGGCGGCCGCGGAGCAGCAGCGGGTGGAGCGCCGGCACGCCGAGGCCGTGCGGGTCGCCGAGCGGGCCGAGCAGCGGTTGCGGGAGCGGATCGAGATGCGGCGAGGCTGCTACATCACGCTCAACACCGCCGCCCGGCATTACCTGACGGCCCAGGTGAACCTCTCGTACGCACTGAGAGGGCGCGGTGACACCCAGACCTGCCTGCAGGAGCTGGAGGAGCGGCGCATCACCTTCCGCGCCGGGTACGCCGAGGCGCAGATGATCGTCCCGGACGCGGTTCTGTCCGAGGTCGGCGGCGCGAGCCGATGGCTCAACGGAGGCTACGGGACGCTCAAGCGGATCGTCGCGGCGGGCGCCGACCCCGCCGCGCGGAGCGAACTCGCCTCCTTCGGCGAGTACCTCGACGCCGGCTGGGCCCTGCTCGCCACCATGCGGGGTGCGATGCGACACGACCTCGCCATCGACGACGAGGAGGACGAAGACGGTGAGGACGACGAAGACGGCGATGATCAGTCGCCTTCAGTGCCGTAGGGCCGGGGATCGCCCCACACCCCTCGTCCCCTTCCGGGCCGGCCCTCAGGACCGCCGCTTGCGGGGAGTGTCGACCCGGATCTTCATCGGCTTGAGCAGCGAGTTGACATAGTCGCGGCCCGCCGGGGTGTTCAGTTCCAGCGGGTCCTCCGTGGAGGGCTTCAGCAGGTCCGGGCCGCCCTCGGGCGAGTACAGGGCGTACGCGTCGGCCACGTGCGGGCCGAAGTCCTGACGGGACGGCCAGCGGAAGCCCGTCGCCCACGGCGCCTGGCTCCGGATCCACGAGCCCCAGCGGCGCGTGCGCGCGTAGTGGCGGGCCGAGGACGTGACCAGCCAGTGGTCCTGGTGCACGGCGGCCAGGCCCTCCCCGGTCGTGAGGTCGACCAGCGTCAGGTCCGCCGCCGCGACCACCTTCGACAGGAGCGTGTCCCGGATCTTGGGCTGGGTGATGCGCCGCCGGCCGTCCTTGACCTCCAGGTCCCGTCCGAGCGTTTCGCACAGCGCGGTGAGCGGCGACTGCGCCACGTACAGGTACGGCACCTTGCCGCGGCGCAGCCCGTCCGGGATGTCGCAGAACCGGCCGCCGCCCCAGTGGAGATCCGCCTGGACCGGCTTGAACTGCGTGGCGCCCCACTGGGCGTTGTGAACGCGCCACAACTCGGTACCGGCCGGCAGGACGTACCGCAGCGGCGACACGCGTGCGGTGGACGAGGGGATCATCTGGTCGGGCACGTGTTCACCAATCCGGGGTCTCGGCCCGCGCCGCGGCCAGCAGGGCACCGTCCGCCCCGGTCCCCAGCAGCGTCGCGGGCGCGGCGTCGAGCCACACGTTGGGCCCCAGCCACCAGTCGGCGGCGCCCCAGGGGTCTTCGTCGGCGGACAGGAGTCGGTTGATCTCGGTCACCACCGGGTACGGCGTCCCCGACTCCCGGTCGAGCTGGAACGACGGCACCCGCTCCACGTCGTCCTGGTAGGTCAGGGCGATGAGGTCCCGCTCCTGCTCCGGCGTGAGCCCGAGCTCCGCCGCCGGCACGGCGGGCGGGGCGAGCAGCCACGCGTCGTCGGCATCGGGGCGGTACGGGTCGTCATTGAGCGACGAGGGCAGGGCTACGTACGAGGACGAGGGCGGAGGTACGTACGAGGACGCGGGCGAGGGAGCGTCCGAGGAAGCGGACGCGGGCGCCGGTGGCGGCGCGTCCAGGGTCGCGGCCGGTTTCTCCGGGGACTCGCCGGACAGCGCGTCGGCGCGCAGCGCCTGCAGCATTGGGAGCAGCGTGGCGTCCGGGGGCGGTCCGCCCGCCGTCGGGCGGAAGCGGACGCCGGTCGGCGTGAGGGCGATCCGGGCCGGATGGTCCGGCGGCGTGAACGGCTTGATCAGTTCACGGAGATCGCGGGCCGCGGCCACGGGATCGTTCTCCGCGTCCTCCAGGATCTCGGCCAGTTCCTCCCGGGCGGCCGGGTCGAGCAGCGCGTACAGCTCCGCCCAGTACCGCTGGATGGCCTCCATGGCCACCGCGAGGAACGCCGAGCCGCCCTGCGGGTCGAAGGCCACCGCCGCCACCCCCTCCGGACTCCCGACGTCATCGTCCGACGGCGCTCACCGTGCTCACCGCGTGCGCCGTCATCGCCACCGTAACAGCCCCTGGGTCCACCCGGGTTGTGATCACCGGAGATGGGCGACGGGCTCCGGCAGCACCTCGCGTGAGGCATCATGGGCGTCCGAAATCACACGCGGTCCCCGGGGGAGGGTCCATGAGCAACTCCGCCGCATATCGATGGACGTACGTGGACGTGGAGGCCGAGCGGCGCCGCGAACTGCGTGCCCAACTCGCCCGCGAGACCGCCAGGTCGCGTGAACTCCAGGCCCAGGCGAAGGCCCTGCGCCGCGTCCACCGGACCGCCCGCGTCGACGTGCCCGTCGTGACCGCGTCGTCCCAGGCGGGCTCCGCCGAACTGGCCCAGGCCCTGGAGGCGGCCCGGCGGAACAACGACCGGGCCGAGGCCGAACTGAGGGGGGCGGCCGCCCGCGTCTGGTCGGCGCCGCCCGAGGAGGCCGCGCCCGGCCGTCCCGAGCCGACCCGGCCCACCGGGCCCTCGGCCGCCGACATCGCCGCCGACGCCGCCGCCGACAAGGCGCGCAAGGCTGCGGCGGTGCGGGAGGCCGCGCTCACGGAGGCCGAGGCGCTCCTCGAACGGGACGGCGCCGCCTGCGACCCCGCCGACCTGCCCGTCTTCGCGCGTCGACTGGAGGCGTTACGGCAGGCCGGGACCGCCGAGACGGCGCGCACGCTCCTGACGGACCTGGGCGTCCTCGTCCACCGCTCGGCCGTGCGCCGGCGGAAGGCCGCGCGGGCCGCCGAACTGCGGGCCGCCCTGCTCGAACGCCTTGAGGACGCCTCGCCCGAGGACCGGCGCCGCCTCACCCCGCTCGTGACCGACGCACCGGACCCCTCCGACCTCGCGGACGACGTGGCGCGCGCCGTCACACGCGAGACCACCTCCCGCAACCGCACCACGGTCGCCGACACCCTCATGCAGGTGCTCCGCGAGCGGGACTACCTGGTGGGCGACGACTTCGCCGACCTCCTCTTCGAGGACGGCAGCGTCGTCGTGCCCTTCGGCTCCTCGGACGCGACCGAGGGCGACCCGGCGGAGGACGGCGCCCACCACGGCCAGGACGGGACCGGCATGCCCGAGGGGTACGGGCTCCGCATCACGCTCGCCGCCGACCGGGCCGGCCTGACCACCGCACTCGTACGCGCCCCGGGGACCGGAGCGGACGCCGACCCGGAGAGCGGGGCGGACGCCGACCCGGAGAGCGAAGCGGAGGCCGACGCCAGGGTCCAGCGCTGGTTCTGCGACGAGCAGTTGCCGGGGCTTGAGGACGCGATCCGCGACAAGGGCGTCGCGCTCGACCGTACCGTCGTGCTGCCGCCCGGCGTCCGGCCCACGGCCGAGGCGCCCGACGCGCCCTGGCCGGACCGGACCGCGGATGCTCCCGGGCAGGAGCAGCGCCAGGACCGCTCCAAGCCGAAGGGCAAGGCCAAGGGCAAGGGCAAGAAGTCGTCCACCTCCGCGTGGTCCACCGGAAACCAGGAGCGGCAGCGTGGCCGTTAACGACAGCGCGGCGACCGACAGCGCGGCGACCGACAGCGCGGCGAACGGCGGCGCGGGGGACGACAGCGCGGGGGACGACAGCGCGGCGACCCACAGCGCGGCGAACGGCGGCGCGGGGGACGACAGCGCGGGGGACGACAGCGCGGCGACCGACAGCGCGGCGAACGACAGCGCGGCGGGCGGCGGTGCGGGGCCGGACGGTGCGGATCCGTTCCGCAAGGCCGCCGCGCCGCCCCCGCCGCCCGCGCCCCTCGCCCCGGCGTGGATCCGCGAGCTGGACATGGCGCTCGCCGTCTACCCGCAGGTCCTGCTCACCGGCAACGTCCGCGACCAGTTCCTCCTGCCCGAGGACGGCGAGGCGGGCGTGGCCGCGCCCGAACCGGGCCGGCCGCTCACGCCGTACAGCCTGGAGGAGGTCATCGAGTCCGTCTGCCGCGCGCGAGGCTACGGCGCCCTGGCCCGGCAGGACAACGTGATCGACCGGGTGGTCGCCTGGCGGCTGACCCCCGACCCGTTCGCGTTCCCGCCCGCCCTGCGCCGCATGGCGGAGGAGGACGCCCGCGCCGAACAGGACGGGGGCGACGAGGGCGAGGACGACGATGTCGAGGCCGGCACGGCCCGGCTGCGCGAGATCATGATCGGCGCCGTACGGCACCGCGGCCCCGCCATCGGCCTGATCGTTCCCTACACCGACCGCCTGGGCTCCTCGCGAGGACCCGTCGCGGGCGAGGCGGCTCGACTCCTCGCCACGGTCGAGGAGCTGGGACACACGGCACGCCCCGTCGCCGGTGACGGCGGCATCACGCCGTACAACACGATCTTCTGGGTCGTCGAGAAGCAGGAGGACCTGCCGCTCGAATTCGCCATCGGCAGCCGGGCGTTGCGGGTGATCTCCGTGCCCGAGCCACCGCACGACCAGCGCCACGCGGCCGGCCGGTACGTGGTGGACCGGCTCGCCGGACGCCAGGCCCGGGAGAGCGGGGAGGCGGTTCCGGAGGAGACGTGCGGCCGGTCGGCGGAGGCCCTGGCCAAGTCCTCGTACGGCCTCGGGGTCGGCGAGATCCTCGCGGTGGGGCGCATGGCGGCCGACCGGCAGCTGCCGCTGGGGCGCCTCGACGAGGCCGCCAGGCTCTACCGCGTCGGTGTGCTCGACAACCCCTGGGCCACCCGGGCCGTCCGCGAGAACATCCTCAACGGCGAGGCGTATCTCAACGCCCATGTCATCGGTCAGCCGCACGCCGTCCGCCGTACGGTCGAGATCTTCATGCGCTCGGCGGCCGGACTCACCGGCGCGCAGTCCGCAAGCTCGCCCAGCAGGCCCCGCGGCACCCTCTTCCTCTCCGGGCCGACCGGGGTCGGGAAGACCGAACTGGCCAAGGGCGTCGCGAAGATGATCCTCGGCGACGACGCCCGCCCCATCCGCTTCGACATGAGCGAGTTCGCCGAGGAGCACGCCCGCGACCGGCTCATCGGGGCCCCGCCCGGCTTCGTCGGGCACAGCGCGGGAGGCGAGCTGACCAACGCGGTGCGGGCGCACCCGATGAGCGTCCTGCTCTTCGACGAGATCGACAAGGCGCACCCGCGCCTCTTCGACCTGTTCCTGCAGATCCTGGAGGACGGGCGGCTGACCGACGGCCAGGGCGCCACGGTCCACTTCACCGAGTGCGTACTGATCTTCACCTCCAACCTGGGCATCTCGGCGCAGGTGCGGCGGTCGGCCGCCCGGCGCGGGGTCGAGGGCGCCGAACCGGGCGGCGGGGGCGGTGGCGAAGCCGGTTCGGACGAAGGGGGTGACGGTGACGGCGCGAACGACGGGACTGGCGCGAGCGGCGGCGGTGCCGAGGAGGCCCGGGAGCGCGCGGCGCGAGGGCGGTCCCGACAACAGCCCCGACTGACCCGCCACGACAAGCCGGAGGTGGTGCGGGAGGCGCTCCGCTCGGCCTTCGACACCTTCTTCAACGAGCACATCGGCCGGCCGGAGCTCCGCAACCGCTTCGGCGACAGCTTCGTCCCGATGGACTTCATCCAGCCCGTGTCCGTGCCGCTCATCCTCAACAAGTCGCTGGACTCCGTCGCCGGCCGTGTCCGCGAGGTGCACGACGCCGAACTGACCATCTCCGACGAGGCCTGGGAGGTGCTGCGCGTGGAAGCCGCGGGACGGCTCGACCACGGCGGCCGAGGCGTGGTCACCGCCGTGGAGTCGGCCCTGGTCAACCCCCTGTCGCGCGAGCTGTTCCACCAACCGCCCCGCGCGGGCGAGCACATCGAGGTCGAGGCGGTCGAAGGCGAGGGCGACGCGTACGCACTCACGATACGGCGATGGATGTGACCGGGGAGACGGGGCTGCCCGCGGCGAGCCCCGCCGGGAGTCCCGCGGGGAGTCCTGCCGGGAGTCCCGCGGGGCCGGCCCTGCGCGTCGCCGACGTCCTCGGACCGGTCACCTCCCTCGGGCCCGGGCGACGGCTCGGCGTGTGGGTCCAGGGCTGCCCGCTCGCCTGCCCCGGCTGTATGTCCCGGCACACCTGGGACCCTCGGGGCGGCCGGGAGATCCCGGTGGAGCGGCTCGCCGACGCCTGGCGCCGCGCCCTCGCCGACGGCTACGACGGGCTGACCGTCAGCGGTGGCGAACCCCTGGAGCAACCCGCCGCGCTCGCCGAACTGCTCGCCGCGGCGGACCGGGAACGGCGCGCCGCAGACCGGGCCGACGCCGACCTTCTCGTGTACACCGGGTACGAGGAGGCGGAGCTCGCCGACGCGGCGGAGGCCCGGGCGGCGCTGGCCCTCGCCGACGCCGTCATCACCGGCCGGTACCGCGCGGGCGAACCCACCCGGCTCGTCTGGCGCGGCTCGGCCAACCAGCGGCTCGTGCCCCTCACACCACTGGGACAGCGCCGATACGCGGACCACCTGCGGCGGGAGTCGGACCGCCCCGAGCTCCAGGTACGGGTGACGGATACCGAGATCCGGGTGATCGGCGTGCCGCGGCCTGGAGAACTAGGATCGCTGGAGCGGGAGTTGGCGTCCCGCGGAGTGACCTTTCGGGAGAACACATGGCGTCCTTGACGCGCTACCGCTGCCCGGTGACACCGGACGACTGCCCCACGTCGACGAGCCGGGGCTTCTGCCCCATCCACGAGTGGGAGCGACTCGTTCCCGAACGCGTCCTCCTCACCTCCGAGTTGGGCGAGGCGGGTGTGTCGGACGGGTCGGGTGCGCCAGGTCCGTCGGGCGCTTCGGGTGGGGCTCCGGAACGCGGAACCGATGGCGCGGGCGCGGCCGAAGGCGCCCCGCGTCCGGCCGTGACCCGGACGCCCCGCCCCGCACCCGCCCGGCCCCCGGTCGTCGCTCCGGCCGCCGTTCGCGCCCCGACCGTCCGTCTGGCCCTGGTCCTCGCCGGCGTGCTCGTACCGCTGCGCGGCGAGGGCGAGCCACCCACCCGGCTGGGCCGTGACGCCCCCGACTGCGCGCATGTGACGGGACTCGACCTGCTCGATCAGATCTCCCGCGAACACGCCGAGTTCTTCTGGGAGTCGGGCCGGTTGTACGTCCGCGACTCCTGCTCCAGCAACGGCACCTTCGTCGACGGCGAACGCATCGAGGGCCCCGCCAGGGTCTGGCCGGGCCGCCACGAGGTCCGTCTCGCCCAGGACGTCGACCTGGTCGTCGTGGAGATCGACGAGTTCGGCGCCCCGCTGTAGAACGTACGACGCCATGGCGCCCGCCGCTCGAAGACCCGCACGCCGGCACCGACAACCGCCCGCACGCCCGTCCGTACCGCACACCGAACCGCCCACCCACCGCACGTCATCCGAACAGACCCGGCGCCAGGCCGGGGAACGGGGACACCTCATGGCCGAGAATCCGACCGACGACCCGGCGGAAGACAGCACGCCACCCGGGCGCGGCCGCCCGAGCCCGCCGACCCGGAAGCAGCGCCCGGGCGTGCCGCAGCCGCGGCGGCAGAGCCCCGCGACACGGCAGCAGAAGCCGGATCCGACGCGGCAGGGCACACCGCCGTCCACACCGCCGCCGTCCCCGCCCCCGACGCCCGCGCCTCCGCAGAGTCCACCGACCCGCGTGCAGCGGACCGAGGACGCCACCCCGCCGAGTCCACCGACCCGCGTGCAGCGGACCGAGGACGCCACCCCGCCGAGTCCACCGACCCGCGTGCAGCGCACCGAGGACGCCACCCCGCCGAGTCCACCGACCCGCGTGCAGCGCACCGAGGACGCCACCCCGGCGAGCCCGCCCACACGGGTCCAGCAGACGGGCGAGAAACCGGCGGACGAGACGCCGGAGGGCGCGAAGTCGGCGGGTCGGCAGCCGGTGGACCGGGCCGCGCCCGACCGGCCGGCGGACAAGGTCCCACCGAGTCCCCCCACCCGACACCAGTCGGGTGCGACCGTCGGCCCGGATCCCGTCCACGACTCGGAGGTCCCGACGAGCGCCCCCTCCCGCGGCACTCCGCGTACGCGCCGCGCGCGGGGCAGTACACCGAACGCCGAGTTCCCGGAGGCCTTGCGCCGGCGCGGCTACCACCCCATCGGCATCGCGGGCGCCGGCAGCGAGGGCACGGTCTGGCACGTGCGGCTGGACGAGGGTCGGGAGCTGGCGCTGAAGATCGCCCATCCCGGCCAGTCCATGGACCTGGACACCCTCCGCCACCTCGCCGCGCCCGAGTTCCAGCGGCACGTGCCCGAGATCGTCGAGTTCGACGAGGTCGCCGTCGGTGCGGCCCGGTGCGGCTGGGTCGCGATGGAGTACCTGCCGGAGACGCTCGACGACCACCTCGCCGGACGGCAGCGCACCGGGGCCCGCCGGGGCGAGCGGATCCAGGCGGAGGGGACGGTCCAGGAGCTCGCCGAACTCCTCGACTTCTGGCAGACCCGCATCGACCGCAACCCGCTCGACCTCAAGCCCGCCAACATCCTGGTCAGGTCCCGCGGCCGGGGCGGTCACGAGTTCGTCGTCGCCGACTTCGGCGGCATCGCCCGGTTCACGGCGAGCCAGAGCTACCGCGAGTTCCAGGTCACGCCGCTGTACACGGCGCCCGAACAGATCGTCCACCAGAACCTGAAGGCCACTCCCTGGTGGACCCTCGGCCTCGTGCTGTACCAGGTGTTCGTCGGCCGACCCCTGTACGTCCTCGACGACGACGCCCGGATCACGGACACCGCCTGGACCCGGGGCATGATCATGAACGGGGAGGTCGACCTGACGGCGGTCGCCGACCCCCGGCAGAACCTGCTGCTCCAGGGCCTCCTCACCAAGGACCCCGACGACCGGTGGACGGCGGCCGAGGTGCGCCGCTGGCTCAAGGGCGAGTCGCCCGAGGTGGTCCGGCCCGAGATCCCCGAGGCCCGGCCCACGGCCCGCCACGCCAACCGGCCGATCACCTTCCGCGGCGAGGCCCACCACGAGGCGGAGAACCTTGCCGCGGCGATGGCCCGCAACTCCCAGGAGGCCGCCGACTGGCTCGCCGCCGACGGCGGACGGCGCCTCGCGGCCTGGCTGCGCGACGAACTGCACGACACCTCCTTCGACATCGGCCAGCTCCAGGGCCTCGACCGCGGCCCCGCGAGGCCGGTCCGCGCCGCCGTGGCTGCCCTCGCCTTCGTCGCCGTGTTCGCGCCCACGGCGACCCCGCAGTACCGCGGCCGGCGCGTGGACGCCGAGGGCATCGCCCGTATCGCCCAGAGCGGCGACGCTGTCACGTTCATCGACGAGCTGATCGGCGCCTCGGTGCCCACCGTCGCCGCCGGGTTCCGCTGCGGCCACGACGGCTGCGTCGACCGCTGCCGCCTCCTGCTCGCCCTCGCCGACGAACTCCCGCTCACCATCGAGGGCGTACGCGCCGAGGCCCGCACCCTGGGCCACCGTGACGGCCGGAACGACGACCTCACCCCGTACGAGCGGAACATCGCGTACGGGCTGAGCGCGGCCCTGATCGTGCGGCCCGCCGACCGCAAGCGGGCCCTGCTGCCGCTCGCCGGACTGCCCGGCGCCCTGGCCCCCCTGGCCGTGCGGGCCCCGCTGGTCCTGCTCGTCCTCCTCGCCCACCTGAACGCCGTGCGCCACCGCGTCACCGCCGCCGTGCGGCAACGTGGCGGCGAAGCGCCCTTCCTGCGCCGCTGGGCCGGCCTGCACCGCAGAGCGGCCGCCGGATCGCCGGCCGCCGTCTCCGGGCGCACGGCTCTCGTCGCCGCGGTCGCACTGCTGCCCCGGCTGCTCCGCGCCGACGCGCTCGGGCAGGACCACGAGGTCACCCTCGCCGAGTGGTGGTCGGTCACCTGGCCCCCGCTCGGACGGCGGGTCTGGGCCGCCACCGTGCTGTTCACGGTGGTGTGGGTGCTGACCTGGTGCGGAGCCATGGCCCGCACCGTCGTCGACAGCGGCATCGGCTGGGCGGCGCTGAAGCCGGAGGAGGCGCTCGTCGCGCCGCTCACCCGGGCCGCGGACGCGGCGTCGGTGACCATCGGCGGCCTGTGCGCCGTGGCGCTCGCGGCGGCCCTTGCCTTCGTCCTGCCCCGCACACCCGTCTCCGGCCGGGTGCTGGTCCTCGGCGCGGCGCTCGCGGTCTTCGTCGGCTACCGCCGTCCCGACCTTCCCCCGCTGGAGGTGCTGCACGCCCCCGCGTGGCTGGTGGAGCGCGCACGGTGGCTGCTCGGCGGCTGGCGCAGCTGGAACGGCGTCGTGGCCCTCGCCGCCCTGGTCCTCTGCTTCTTCCTGCTGTCGTACGCGGCCCGGCACCTGGCCCGGGCGCGGGCCGCCGAGCAGCAACAGGCGGGACTGCGGCGCGCCCGCGCGGAGCGGCGCCGTACCCAGGCGGGGCTGCCGGGGCGTCCGTACCAGAACCCGGCCGCGTGGCGGACGGGTTCCGGCGGGATGCGGGACCGCGGTCTCTTCGCGCTCGCCGGCGTGGTCACCCTCGTCGTCGTGCTGGGCGCGGCCGTCGAGTTCCGGCTCGCCCTCACCGGCGACCACGCGACCCTCGTCTCCTGGGGGACCGGACAGCAGGGCGCCGCCTACCAGTCGCACTACCTCGCGGCCTGCGCCGCGCTCTGCGCCCTCGCGGCGGTGTGCGCTCCGCGGACCGCGCGCAGGATCCTCGGCGGCGGTCTGCTCGCCGTCGCCGTCCTCGGGGCCTGGCCGCCGCCCGTCGAGCCCGCGCAGGCCGTGAGCGTGCCCGTCTGGGAGGCCTTCTTCGCCGAGACGGCCGCCACCTGGGGACCCGCGGCGTTCTGGGCCGCGCTGCTCCTCGCCCTGCCGCTGGCCGGCGCCACCGGTGCCTTCGCCCTGCGCCGTACCAGGAGCGAGGGCCGGTGACGGCGGTGGCGACCCGGCCGGCCGAGCCCCCGGAGGGCGCCGACCCGGATGAACTCATCAGTGCGGCGCAGGAGTTGCTGGAGCACCACGACGAGCAGGAGCTGCCCGATGAGGCAGCGCGCTCGCTGTGGCGCTGCCGCGACGTACTGCTCCGGGCCCGCGGCGCCCTCGAACGGCAGGGCGGCCGGGCCGACCCGT
This sequence comes from Streptomyces sp. NPDC055103, assembly GCF_053607625.1. Taxonomy (NCBI): domain Bacteria; kingdom Bacillati; phylum Actinomycetota; class Actinomycetes; order Kitasatosporales; family Streptomycetaceae; genus Streptomyces; species Streptomyces sp. NPDC055103. The sequence continues at coordinate 46,944 of NZ_JBSGTX010000016.1, read as the reverse complement.
ACCAACTGGCCTTCTCCCGCTATCTGCACGGCCTCACCCTGTCCGTGGGCTACTGGCAGGCCGCCACGGGCCAGGCCGAGGCGTACGGCGTCGAGGACCCGCACGCGCTGCGGCGCGAGGCGATGCCCCTGCTCGCCCTCAGCCGGGCCCTGCTTCCGGACGACGACCCGGTCCACGCGCACGCCTCGATCCGGCTCGCGCTGCTGCTCCACGACCGGCACGAGAGTCCGGACGAGGTTGACGAAGAGCCGGACGACGGCGCGGAGCCGGACGCGGGTCCCGACGATCTGGACGAGGCGCTCGCCGCCTTCGAGGAAGGGTTGCGGCTGCTCGACGAGGACCCGCACCCCGGCTTCCTCGTCACGTACGGCTGCGCGCTCGCCGACCGCTACGACCGCGACGGCGAAACCGCCGACCTGCTCACCGCCGCCGCCCTCCTGGAGGAACTGCTCCACGCGATGCGGCCGGGAGCCGGGGAGGACGCGTTCGTCCATTGGGGCGAGGCGGACGCTGCTGACTATATGGACGCGGTCGCCTCCGCAGCTCCGGTCGCCTCCGCGGACCCGGCCGACGAGGCCGACCCGCTGGAGATCGAGACCCGCGTACGCCTGATCCGCCTCCTCCAGGCCTCCGGCGACCCCGGCGACGCCGAACGGGCCGCCGACCACCTCGAACTGCTCGCCGCGACGGCACCGGACGACCACCCCGCGCGGATCTTCGCCGCCGGCCATCTCATCGACATCTACCTGGAGCGGGGCGGGGGCCGGGTACGCCCCGAGGACCGCCCCGCCCGCCTGGCCCGACTGCGTGACCTGCACCGGCTGATCGACCCCGAGGACCCGGACCACGCCCGGGCCACGGCCCTCCTCGGCTCGGCGCTCGCGGAGCGCGTCGACACCGCCGCGACGCGCCCCGGGCCGACCGAGGGCGCTGACGGGGACGGCGGCGACTCCGGTCCCGGCGAGGCGGATTCCGGTCCGACCGAGAACCACCACGAGGCCGTCGAGCTGCTGCGGGCGGCGCTCGACGGACTGTCCGCCGAGGACCCGCTGCGCCCGAGCGGACACGCGGCCCTCGGCACCCTGCTCAACTCCCTGCACGACTACGAGCCCGCGCGGTACGAGGTCGCCGAGGCGGCGTTCCACCTCGAGCGCGCCGTCGAACTCCACCCCGACGACGGGCCCCTGCGCAGCGAGCTGATCAACCACCTGGCGCACGCCAACCTCGCTGACGACCGGAGCGCCCGCAGGCTCGACCACATCGACCGGACCATCGACCTGCTCAACGAGTCGATGAGCACGCCGTCCGACACGCCCGGCTTCGGTTCCCACGCGCACGGCGCCTACGCCGCCGCGCTCAGCCAGCGCCACGCCCTGTCGCACTCCAGCGACGACCTGGACGCCTCGATCCGGCACCTGAGCGCCGCGTTCCGGCAGACCACGGTCTCCGACGTCAACCGGGTGGTCTACCTGCAGAACCTCGGAGTCGGGCTCTACCAGCGCTATCTCGCCGGCGGCGACCTCCAGGACCTGCACGCCGCCCACCGCTACCTCAGCGAGGTCGCCGGTGCGGTGACCGGCGGCACCACCGGCTACACCGACCGCCGGCTCGTCGACCGGGACCGCTTGATCCTCGAACACAGCCTCGCGCAGCTGCAGTTCGTGCTCGCCTGCACCGCGCACGACCCACCGGGCATGGCGGCCGCGGTCGCCGCGATGCGCCGGGTGCGGGACTCCGTCGACCCGGACGCCCCCCAGCGGCTGACGATCGACGCCGACTTCGGCCTGGCCCTGTTCGTGCTGGCCTTCTTCACCGGCGCCGCGCAGGACCGGTTCGACGGACTCGTGATCATGCTGGAGAGCGTCGAGGCCTTTCCCGAGGACCATCCCGAGCGGCCGCGTCTGCTGCTGCGGACGGCCGGCGCGCTGATGGTCAGCTCGTTCACCCCGTACAACGCGGGGGGAGTCGCGAGCGCCGATCGACTGCTGCGCGAGACACGCGCCGCCGTCTCGCCGGACAGCCCCGAGGGCATGCGGGCCACGGTCCTCCTCGCGGCTCTGCTCTTCAACCGCTTCAGGCACACAGGGGTGCCCGCCGACGTCGACGAGTCCGTGGAGATCGCCGTCGCGGCGCTCGAACGGATGCGGCAGCGCGCCCCGTCCCCGGTGAGCACGTTCCTCGGTTACGTCCTCGCCGACGCCCTGCGCGCCCGCGCCTCCCGCGACGCGCCCCCGGCCCCCGTACCCGTCGACGAGCCCGCCCCCGCCTCCGTATCCGTATCCGACGACGCCCGGGCCGCGCGGGAGGCCGGGATCGCGGCCCTGCGCGAGGCCGCGAGTGTGGTGCTGCTCCAGGCCGGCGCCGAAGCGGCCCTCCAGATGGCCCGCACCGCGACCGACCGGGCCCTGCAGATCGCCCGGTGGTGCCTCTTCGACGGCGATCTGACGGGCGCGCTGAAGGCGCTCGAACTCGGCAGGGGCCAGGTCCTGCACGCCGCCACCACCACCTCCGACCTGCCCGCGCTGCTGCGCGAGGCGGGCCACGCGGACCTGGCGGCGGAGTGGGACGAAGGCCCGGTCGTCGCCGGCGTGGCGGGCGTGGTCGCCGATCTGGGCACCCTCCTGGAGGGCTCGGATTCGTTGCTGGGCTCGCTCGCCGAGGGGATGGAACCGCCGCTTCCCGACGACCTGCGCCAGCGCGCGCTCACGGCGCTCGCGCGTTCGGGGGCCGGTACCGCGCTCACCACCCCGCCGACTCCGGAGGAGATCGGCGCCGCACTGCGCGCGGCAGGCGCCGACGCTCTCGTCTACCTCCTGCCGCCCGGCGGCGCCGAGCTCCTCCCGGCGGACGCGGGCAGCGGAGGGGTGGCGGTCGTCGTGACCCGTGACGGCGAGATCGACACCGTCGCGCTCGGCCTGCTGAGGCGGCGCGGACTGGATGTGCTGACCGCCTACCGGCAGGCTCATCGCGACCGCCAGACGGCCCTTGAGGCCGCCGCAGCGGTCGAGGCCGGTGCCGCGGTCGACGACCTCGGCGGTCCCGACGGTTGGACCGATGCGACCGACCCGACCGACCCGACCGATGCGGGTGATGCGACCGATCCGGCTGGTCCGGCCCTTCGGGCCCGCGACGCCGCGCATGCGCGCTGGCGCGCGGCGCTCGCCGAACTCTGCGACTGGGCCGGGCCCGTGGTGATGGCCCCGCTCCTCCGCTCGCCGCTGATCCGCGCGGCCGGACCCGAACCTCATCTGGTACTCGTGCCGTTCGGGGAGCTCGGCGGCATCCCCTGGCACGCGGCCGTCCTGAGCAGCGGGCTGCGGCACGGCGGTCGCCCGGTCCGCGCCGTCGAGCGGACGGTGCTCTCGTACGCCGCCTCGGCCCGCCAGCTCCAGGAGGTGACCAGGCGCCCCCGGCTGCCCCTGAAGGCCTCGCCGGTGATCGTCGGCAACCCGGACGAGTCCCTGCCCGGGGCGGCCACGGAGGCCCGCCAGATCCACAAGGCGATCTACCGGGAGGGGTTGCTGCTGGGCCGGGTCCGAGGGGCGAAGGGACCCGGGACGCCCGCCGAGGTCCTGGCGGCGTTGCCGGGGCGTGAACGGTCGGGGGCGTCGGTGCTGCACCTGGCGTGCCACGCCTGGCCGTCGGCCGTGTCCCCCCTCGACGCCTGTCTGGCTCTCGCGGGATCACAGGACGGCCGGGCACCGTTGTCGGTCCGCGTGATCCTGGAGCAGGCCCGTGGCCGCCCGGCGGAGGCGCCGGGCGGGCTGGTCGTGCTCGACGCCTGCGTCAGCGACCACCTCGCGGGGGACTTCGACGAGTCCCTCACCCTGTCCACCGCCTTCCTCGCCGCCGGAGCGACCGGCGTGGTCGGCTCGCGCTGGGAGGTGGCGGACGGGCCGACGGGGCTGATCATGTACGTGTTCCACGACCGGCTCCGGCACGGCGTACCTCTGGCACGGGCGTTGCGCGAGACCCAGATGTGGCTCCTGGACCCGGACCGGCGGCTTCCGGACGGCATGCCGTTGGCCGTGGCCGACATCCTCCATGATGCCGATCCGGCGGCTCCGGAACTGTGGGCGGCCTTCGTCTGCCAGGGCCACTGAGCCGAAGCCGAAGCCGAAGCCGAAGCCGAAGCCGAAGCCGAGCCGAAGCCGTATCCGCAGCCGAAGCCGTATCCGCAGCCGAATGCGAGGCCGTAGCCGGATCCGCAGCCCCGATCGGGGGCGGGGCCGTCCCGGTCAGACGCCGGGCGGGCAGACGACGAGGAGCGGGAGCAGTGGCGTGGCCAGGGCCAGGGATGCCAAGGAGCCCCGGAGCGCCGGGTGCGGGGGGCGGCGCGGGCCGAGGATGCGCCGGATGCGGAGCAGCGCCGTCGTACCGCCCGCGCCGAACGCGCCCTTCGGGGCCCGGCCGGCCGCGATCTCGTACATCGCGGTCGCGAGGACCTCGTGCGGGTGGCTTCGCAGGGCCCGGTCGTCGGCGATCATCTCGACGAGCACCGTCATCTGCTCCCGGGCACGGCGCGCGAGCGGGAGCCAGGGGAAGACCGTGGCGAACGCCTTCGTGGCCGCGACCAGCAGATGGTGGCGACCGGCGACATGCGCCCGCTCGTGTGCCAGGACGGCCTCCAGCTGCTCGTCGCTGAGCAGCCGGACGGCCGCGTCGCTCACGACGACGCGGGAGCGGAAACCGGGAAGGCAGTACACCGCGGGGGTGTCGTGCGGCAGGACGGTCGCTCCCAGGCGGTCGGAACGGAACCCCACCTTGTCGAGCCGGTCGCGGTGGCGCGCCCGCGAAAGACCGGCGCGGAGCATGTGGTGGGCGAAGGCCGCGAGGACGGCGGCGAACACCGCGACGGGCAGGGCCGTGGCGACCAGGCCGGTGGTGGAGGGGTTCGAGGCGCTGGGCAGCAGCACGTCACCCGAACCGAGACCGCACGCGTGCAGAAGGCCCACGAGTCCGGCGTGCAGATGCCCGGTGGGGGTGAGCGTGGCCGTGGGCAGGGGGACGGCGGTCAGTTGGGAGACGGCCAGCGCGGTCGCGAGAGTGAAGGACACCATGAGCGCGAGCCACACCGCCGCGCCCAGCGCCGGCGCACGGTGCGGCCACGCGCTGCGCAGCAGGACGTGCGGGGCGGCGATGCCGACGACGGCGGCGTACCCCAGAAGCGCGGGTGCGCCGTTCACGGTGTCGCCCGCCGCTCGACGTTCCGGAGAGCCTTGCGCAGTGCCGCGATCTCCTCCGCGTCGAGGTTCTCCACGAACTGGACCAGGGCTCCTTCGCGGTCCTCGCTCGCCCCGAGCCCGTCTTCCATCAGGGCCGCCGCGTACGCCTCGCGGGACGCGGAGGCCCGGTACAGCCAGACCCGGCCGTCACGGGTGCGGGTCAGATGGCCCTTGTGGAAGAGGATGCTCGTGACGGTGGTCACCGTGGTGTAGGCGACGTCACGCTGGAGGTTGATGTCGTCGACGACCTCGCGCACCGTGGCGGGGCGGTCCCATCGCCAGAAGCGGTCCATGATCTCCGCTTCGAGTTCCCCCAGCCGACGCATGGCCCCGTTCCTCTCCGCCGATCCGCGCTCGGCTCCATAGTAGACGGGCGTGGCGGGCCCGGACGGGCGTTCACCTGCGCTTCCGCGCTCGGCGGCTCCGCGCGTCAGCCGATGCGTACGCCCCACATGAAGGGCATGCCGCTGCGGGCGATGGACTCGTAGCGGACCTGCGAGCCGGGCTTGGGGGAGTGGAGGATCTGGCCGTTGCCGGCGTAGAAGCCGACGTGGCTGAGGTCGGTGCGCATGATGATCAGGTCACCGGGCTTCAGGGCGCTGAGGGAGTCGACACGCGTCCCGACGCCGGCCTGGGCCTGGGAGGTGCGGGGTATCGACACGTCGGCCTGGCGGAAGGCCCAGGAGGTGAGGCCGGAGCAGTCGAACGAGCCGGGGCCGCTCGCGCCCCACACGTACGGCATGCCGACTCGGCTCTTCGCGGCGGCGAAAGCGGCGGCCGCGCGGCCGGACGCGCTCGCCTCGTTGCCGAGGTCGACCCGCGCGCTCGCCCGGTCGGCCCGGTCCTCCTCCTGCTCGATCCGCGCCCGCTCCTTCGCCGACAGGGTGCTGAGGAGGCGTTGGGCCTCGCGGAGTCTGCCCTGGATCTCGCTCTTCCGCCCACCCAACTCCTTCTGTACGGCGTCGAGATCGCGCAGCTTCCCGGAGGCCTCCTCACGCTGCTGCTGGAGCGCCCGCCGCTGGGCGAGGAACTGCTGGAGCTGGGCGGTCTGCCGGTCCCCGGCCCGGCCCAGGGCGGAGGCCCGCTCCAGGTACGAGTCGGGGTCGTCCGACAGGAAGAGCTGCAGGGCGGGGTCCAGGCCGCCCGAGCGGTACTGGCCGGCGGCCACCGACCCGATGCGGTCCCGGAGTTCGTTCAGTTCGCCCTGCTTGCGGGCCGCAGTGTCCTGGAGGTTCGCCACCTGCTTCTTGAGCACGGTCGCCTTCTCCCGGGCGCCGTTGTACTTCTCGGTGGCCTGGGTCACCTGCTCGTACAGGCGGTCCACCTGTGCCTTGACGCCCTTCTTGGTGGGGTCGGGCAGGGGGTCGGCCGAGGCGGCCTGGGGGGAGAGGGCCATGGCCGCCGCGGCGGTGACGGTGAGGACGCCGGTGCGGCGCGGACTTGTCTGCTTCGGGCGGCGGTGGGAGGCCACTGCGGAGCTCCTTGCTTCCTCGACCGCCGAGAGGGATGCGCGCGGGCAGCGGGCACGGCGGTGCCTTCACCGCCGCCCCGGATGGTCGGCCTGCTGCGCAAAGGCTTCTAGGATTCTAAGCTCCTTAGAGGACGAGGCTCAATGACCCTGGCTTCCCGTGCTGTAGCCGTCGCGAGACCCGGCGCTGGTGAGGGTGCAGACGCCGTCCACGCACTGGCGCTCCAGCCGGCCGCGGGAGACGGTCTGCGCCAGGCCGACCATCCAGCAGGTGGGGCAGCCTCGGAAGGCGATCAGGGCCAACGGGGCCGCCAGCAGGGTGGCCGGGCCGGCGACGGGCACGAGGGCGATCGAGGCGATGATCAGCCCGAAGCCGATGGCGCCGCGCGCCAGGTGGCGCGGGACGGACTTGCTGGCGAAGTTCGTCGCGGGCGGTGCGGGTTCTGCCGTGGGGACGGCGGGCTGGGGTCGTATGGCCTGCGCCTCCTGCGCCTCCTGCGTGCCCTGCGTTTCCTGTCCGGGCTTCACGGTACTGATGGTGTTCACGGTCGTGCCTCTCCTCCGGTTGGCCGGTCATGGCTTGATCAGGTGTCAGGTGTCAGGCGTCAGGTGGGCGGACGGTCGGTCGCCGTCAGCGAGTCGCGGAGTGTCGCGCGGGCCCTGTGCAGTCGCGACTTCATCGCCGCGACGCTCAGGCCGAGCGCGTCGGCGACGGTCCTGCCGGGCAGGCCCTGCACGTCCCGCATGATCAGGACCTGCCGCTGCTCGCGGGGGAGGGCGCTGACCGCCGCCGCGATCCGCTCCGCCTCCAGCCTGTGCAGCACCGCCTCCTCGGCGGACGGTTCCACGGGTGCCTCCGGTTCTGCTCCGGCCGGCTGCTCGTCGCCGCGCGAGACGAGCAGCCGTACCTGCCGGAGGCACTCGTTGCGCACGATGCGGAACATCCACGAGGCGAGCGCGCCGGTGGCCCGCAAGGTGCCGATCTTCCGGTACAGGATGATCAGCGCCTCCTGGGCCGCGTCCTCCGCGTCCTGCGGCGAGGCGCACAGCGACAGGGCGAACTTGCGCACATGCGGCTGCGACTCCACGACGACGCTGGTGAGCGACGTGATGTCGCCCTCCTGGGCGGCCTTGATCAGCCGCTCGTCCGGCCAGGAATACCGTTGCTTCATCTCGTGCTCATTCCCCTGGTACTCGTTCCCCGTAGGCGCCCCCGCGTGCGGGATCCGGTCAGCTCCGGCTCCTGTAGCGCCGCGTCAGGTGCCAGCTGCACGCGCCGACGAGCAGTACTCCGATGACGACGAGGCCAGTGACCATCATGGGTTTTCCTCCGGGTTCTGTCGGCCCGTTCGGCCGGTACGCACATAGGAGGCGGGGAGGGCCGGAAAGGATTCACCTCCGGCCGGGAATCTTTTCCCGACCCCTCACCGGAGAGGAGCGGACCGGCCGTTCCGGGGATGGTGTTCGGTCAACATCCTTCCCTATCAGGGGAGTCGGGAATGCGGTGGGGCGGCGTTGTAGACGGCCGCGTCGACCGGCGGACCGTGCGGCCACGGCCTTCCCGATCCCCGGCCCGGCACCGACCACCACTGCTGTGGACACCACAACTCCCTTTTTCCTCCGAACGGTTACCTCGGGAGCGTACGGCGATCACGGACCCGGTCACCGCCGTCCGCCGGCGGGGACCACCTGAGCGGGCGCATGGCGGACACGGAGCGTGACGGCGCACTCGGGTCGGGTAGGCGGACCTGCCCGGGCCAGGCAGGCGGACCTGCCCAGGCCGGGCAAGCGGACCTGCCCAGGATCCGCCGAGGACCTACTCCTCGCGCGCTACCCGCGCGTCGCGCAGCTCGACGATGTACGCCGCCGTCAGGGCGACGGAACGGTCCTCGTCCCGCGACAGCTCCGCGAGGGCCCGTGACGCCGCGGCCCCCGGAATGTCCGCGAGGGCCTGCGCCAGCCGTCGGCGTGCGGACGCCCCCGCCGTGGCGTGGCCGAGGCGGCCGACGAGTCCGGCGACGATCCGGTCCGCCACCTCGGGACGGCCCGCCGGCGCGCTCAGGGCGTCGGCCGCGTCGACGTCACTCGTCTCCTCGACGATCATGTCGATGAGCGTCGGAACCGCGTCGGCGACGCCACGCGCCCCGAGCGTCAGGGCCGCATGCCTGCGGACCACGACGTCGGAGTGCGCGAGCGCGTCCCGCAGCACGGCGGTCGCCTCGTCCCCGGGGATCTCGGCAAGCGACCGGACCGCGCGCTCCCGCACCTCCGCCACCGGCGAGCCGAGGCCCTGCGCCAGAAGCGCCGGGCCGCCCTCGCCCCGCTGCTCCAGCGCCCAGCGAAGAGCGCCGGCGACGACCGGATCCGACTCGCTCAACGCCGCCTCGACCAGCGCTTCCACCGGGACCGGAACCCCGTCGGCCGAGGACAGGGCCGCGCGCTGCCGAGCCCCGGCACTCTGCGACCCCAGCCCCTGGAGCAGGGCGACGCTCCGCAGGACGTCCTCCCAGTCGGCGGGACCGGCTGCCCCGATCCGACGGAGCCGCGTCAGCAGCTCCGTCTCGGCCGCGATGCGCTCGCGCGTCTGGCGGACGAGATCGTCGACGAGCTCCGAGGGCGCGAAGCCGGGATCGTCGAGCGCACGCCCGATCTCCCGCAGCGACAACCCCAGCGACCGCAGGCTCTCGATGTGGAAGATCCGCCGGATGTCCTGGTCGGAGTACTCGCGGTAGCCGCCGTCGGTACGCTCCGTCGGCCGCACCAGGCCGCGCGCCTCGTAATGCCGGAGCATGCGGGCGCTGACCCCGGACCGCCGTGCCACCTCACCGATCAACACCGTGTGTCTCCTGTCCTGTCACTCCTCCTGGCCGTTCACGCCGAGGGCAACGATGCGCTTCGCCTCCTCGATCGCGAAATCGAATCCGGCATCCGGGTCGCGCGACAGCCGTTCCGTGGCGATCGCGTGCTCGCGCACGAGCGGGTCGGCATCCTCCGTCGCGACGCGCAGGAACGGCACGGCCGCCTCGCCGAGCGCGACCAGCGCCCGGCTGAGGCTCAACCGCGTGTCCCGCCCGCCACGCCCGAGCTGTGTCGCCAGCACCGCCGCCGACTCGCCTTCCCGCCCTTCGGGCACGAGCACGACCGCCGCTCGCCAGGCGCTCCGCGCGACCTCGTCGTGGGCGTCGGTCAGCAGCTCCCGCGTGATCGCCGGCCATGCTCCGCGATCCCCGATCTTGGAGAGTGTGTGCAGGGCCTGGCTGCGCGCCTGCGCGCGCTCCGAGCGGAGCTCGTCGAGGAGCCGGGAGACCGTCAACGATGCCGAGTGGCGGGTGAGCGCCCATGTGAGTGCCTCGCGGACGGAGAACTCGGGCTCGATCGCGCACCGCCCGACGAGCCCGTCGACGAACGACGGCTGCGGGTTCGTACCCACCGCCAGCGCTGCCCGCAGCCGTACCGACGCGCTGTCGTGCTCCAGCCCACGGAGCATCCGTGCCGTGTTCGTGGCTTCGCCGTTCGTGGCTTCGTCCGACCTGGTCATGGGGACCGTCATGGGGACCACCTCCTCGGCCACAGTGAAGACCTTGTCACCGTGTCAAGGTCAAGCGGCGCCACGCTCGGGAAGCCCCGCCCGGACGGCCGGGCGGGGCTTTGGTGTTGGCGCTCTCCTGCGCGGGCGTGGGTCAGCCCACGAAGTGCTCCTCGCGTGCGGGGTGCTCCGCGGGGACCGCCGGTCGGTGCGTCAGCCTCTCGCCCTCGACGTCGACGTTCGGGAGGAGCCGGTCGAGCCACTTCGGGAGCCACCAGGCGGAGGGGCCGAGGAGGGCGAAGAGCGCGGGCACGACGGCCATGCGGACGACGAAGGCGTCGAAGAGGACGGCCGCCGCGAGACCGAAGCCGATCATCTTCACGAAGTCGTTGTCCTCCACGACGAAGCCGGAGAAGACGCTGGTCATGATGATCGCCGCCGCGCCGACGACTCGGCCGCCGTACCGGAATCCGGTGACGACCGCCTCGGCGGGGCGGGCGCCGTGGACGTACGCCTCGCGCATCCGCGACACCAGGAAGACCTCGTAGTCCATGGCGAGACCGAAGACCACACCGATCATGAAGATCGGCAGGGTGCTCATGACCGGGCCGGGCTGGTCGACACCGAAGAGGTCGGCGAGCCATCCCCACTGGAAGACGGCGACGACGGCCCCGAGCGCTGCCGACACCGACAGCAGGAAGCCGAGTGCCGCCTTGAGTGGGACGAGCACGGAGCGGAAGACGAGCATCAGGAGGAGGAAGGCGAGGCCCACCACCAGGGCGAGATAGGGGAGCAGGGCGTCGTCCAGCGTCCGGGAGAAGTCGATGAACATCGCGGTCTGCCCGGCGACGAGGATCTCGGTGGCGCCCGACCGGGACTCCAGGGCGTCGGTCATGCCGCGGAGGGAGCGGACCAGGTCCTCGGTCCGGCTGTCGGTGGGGCCGGTGGCGGGGACGACGGTGACGAGGGCGGTGTCGCCCGAGGCGTTGACGGCGGCGGGGGAGACGGTGTCGACACCGCGGACCCCCTCCAGGGCGGTACGGACGCGCTCCGCCGCGGACTTCGCGTCCGTGGCCTCGACGGTGACGGTCAGCGGCCCGTTGAAGCCGGGGCCGAACGCGTCGGACAGCAGGTCGTACGCCTTGCGCTGGGTGGTGTGCGGGGCCATCGAACCCTCACCGGGCAGCCCCAGTTCGAGGCTCGCGGCGGGGACGGCGACGGCACCCAGGCTCAGGACGCCCCCGAGCAGTACGGCGACGGGATGCCGCAGGACGAAGCCGGCCCAGCGCGCGCCGAGGTTGGGCCTCGTCCGGGCCTCGCGCCTGGCGGCCCGGCGCTGCTGGCGCGGCGACAGCGGCTTGCCCGTGTACCGCTTGCGGTCCCTGCGGGCCAGGACCCGGACGGGGGCGAAGCCGAGGAGCGCGGGCACGAGGGTGATCGCGACGAGTACGGCGACTGCGACGGTACCGGCCGCGGTGAGGCCCATCTTGGTGAGCATCGGGACGTTCACCACGGCGAGTCCGGCCAGGGCGATGATCACGGTGAGGCCCGCGAAGACGACCGCCGAGCCGGCGGTGCCCACGGCACGTGAGGCGGCCTCCGCGCGCTCACGCCCCTCGGTGATCTCCGAGCGGTAGCGGGAGACGATGAACAGGGCGTAGTCGATGCCGACGGCGAGGCCGATCATCATCGCGAGCATCGAGGTCGTGGACGAGAGACCGAGCGTGCTGCCCAGCGCGGCGATGCCGCTGACGCCGATGCCGACGCCGATCACGGCCGTCAGCAGGGGCATGCCGGCGGCGACGAGGGAGCCGAAGGTCAGGAGCAGGACGACGGCGGAGACGAGGATGCCGATCTTCTCGCCCGTACCGCTCATGGCCTGCTCGACCGCGACGGCGTCGCCGCCCGCCTCGGCGGCGAGGCCCTTGTTCCGGGCCCGCTCCAGGGCGTCGGCGAGACCGTCGTGCGCCGCTTCGGTCAGCTCGGTGGCGGGCTTCTCGTACGTGACGTACGCGTACGCGGTCGTCCGGTCACCGCTCACGGCGTTCGCCTCGAACGGACCGGCCACACGCGCCACTTGAGGTGCCGCGGCCAGCTCCTTGACGAGCTGGTCGACCTGCGCCCTGCGGCCGGGCGAGGTGATCTTCTCGGCGCCGGGGGCGCGGATGACGATACGGGCGGCGGCGCCGTCCGCGCGGGCGTCCGGGAACTTCTCCTGGAGGAGGTCGAACGCCTTCTGCGACTCCGTACCGGGCATCGAGAAGGTGTCCGCGGGCGGGGCGGCGGCGGTGGAGGCCGCGACGCCCGCGCCGACGAGGGCCAGGAGCCACAGGAGGACGACCAGGCCCCGCCGTCGGAAGGCGAAGCGGCCCAGTTGGGAGAGGAAGGTGGCCACGGTGAGGAGTCCTGTCGGTGAGGTGGTCCGGTGACGGGTGGGCTGGTGGCGGGCCGGCGATGGGGCGGCCCTCGGGCGGCAAGGGGCCGTCGGCGTCAGAGCTTGGCCGTGCGGCCGAAGGCGGACCGCGCCCAGAGGTAGCCGACGAGCGAGAGACCGACGCACCAGGCGAGCGCGAGGTATCCGCTGGTGCCGATCTCGGTGCCCATGAGCAGGCCGCGCAGGGTCTCGATGACCGGGGTGAAGGGCTGGTACTCGGCGAACCAGCGCAGACCGGTCGGCATCGAGTCGGTCGGCACGATGGCGCTGCCGAGGAAGTCCGAGTGATGTGACATGTCACGTGTGAAATGGTGCGAGTTCTGAGGGGTCGCCACCGCGAGAGGTGGCGACGCCGTGGGGCCGGCCGTCGGGCCGGGCGGGCCGGGGAGGGGTCAGGCGCGACGGATCACGATGTCGCCGACTCCGGTACGGGCGTGGATCTCGACGGTCTCCTCGGAGGCGTCGGGGCCCTCGGCGGCCGCCCCGAGCGCGTTGCGTACGCTGCCGACGCGGGTGTTGACGTCCAGCCACGCCGCCGTGGACTCGCGTACGCCGATCTCCACGTCGTGGGCGGCGGCCTGGAGCTGGATCACTCCGCGGACCACCTCGTCGATGCGGATGGCGCCGTTGGCGGACCTGGCGTCCACCGAGGCGTGGGCGACGCCCACCGTGATGCGACCGTTGGAGGAGTTGGCCTTGAGGTCACCGGTGATCTCGCCGATCGTGATCTCGCCGTTGCCGTTCTTGATGACGGCGGCGCCCGCGATCTCGCCGATCTCGATCCGGCCCTGGCCGTGGATCTCCGCACGGCCGGTCGCGCGGCCGACCTGGACGTCGCCGTGGCTGGTCCGCAGGTGGATGACGCCCGCCTCGTCGAGCCGGACGTCGCCGAGGGAGGTCTTGACCCGGCACTCTCCGAGCGGCCCCTGGCTGGTGAAGTCCCCGACGGAGGCGGTGCCTTCGAGGCGCGAGCCCGCCGGGAGGTCGACGGTGATCTCGATCGTTCCGTGCTTGCCGAACGGCGAGCGCTTCCGGGGCCCCTTCACCGTCAGCGTGCCGTTGGCGTAGGTGACCTTGGTCTGCTGCGCGACGCGTACGTCGGCCTCCTCGGCTCCGTTGGCCGGCAGCACCTCGACGACCGTGTCCGTCCGCGCGCTCGCCGTGAGCCGCACGTTGCCGACCTCGAAGTCCAGGATCGCGGTGATGGGCTCGGGCGTTTCGAAAGAAGGCATGGCTGTCCCGTCCTCTTGGCTCTGGTGTGTGTTTGCGCAGGTGGTGCGGGTGGGGTGGGGATGGGGCGGTCCTAGCGGACCCAGCCCCGGTAGCTCTGGCCGATGCGGGTGGCGCGGGGCGCGGGCTGGGCCGCTCCGGCCGGTTCCAGGGCGGTGGCGACCGCCCGTACGAGCCAGGCGTTGACCGACAGGCCCTCCTGGCCGGCCGCGTCCTCCACCCGGGCCTTGAGATGGGCCGGGAGCCGGAAGTTGATGCGCGCCGTGCCCCCCTCGTCGCCGTCCCCGGCGAGTGGCGCCACCGCCGCGGTACGTGGCGCCATCGGCGCTGCCACAGTGGCGGCGCCCTCGTTCGGCGCCTCGGCGGCGAGCGGCGACGTCACCACGAACTCGGGGTCCGTCCCCCGCAGTCGCACGTCCACCGAGCCCGGCGCCAGCTCGCGGGTGATCTCCTCCGACGCGGCGGACAGGGCGTTGAGAAGGGTCAGGCGAGCGGCCGATTCCAGGGGCGCGGTCAGTCGCTCGGCCAGGGCGCGCGCTTCGTCGCCGCCGGCGTTGGCGGCGACCGCGAGCTCGCTGCGAAGGTGGTCGACGTAGGGGGTCAGGTCCATGAAGCGATAGTGGCACCACCGTGGCGCCATTGCAAGTCCTTGTGGCGCCATGTGGTGTCATGTGGCGCGTAGTGGCGCCTGGTGGGGGCTTGGGGGCGTTGGGGTGCCACCCGCCCTGGGCGAGTTACCCGCCTTCCTGTCGGCGCACCATCTCGGTGATCCAGACGGGAGCGAACGGTGACGTGCAGCCCGGGGGAGTCGGGTAGTCCTTCAGGACCTGCAGGCGCTCGCCGATGTCGAGCGCACGGGTGCGGTACGCGGCGTGCTCGATCCCGATCTGCGCCAGGCAGTGGTTCATCGCCCACTGCAGCCGGTCCGGGGCGTCCCGCATCTCCGCCTCGATCACGTCCAGCAGGCCCGCGAGGTCGAGGCCCTCGGGCTTCTCCGCCACCCGGTCGGTGGTCAGCGCCCAGCCGGCGCTCGCGACCACGGGATCCGGATCGGCGGACCAGGCCAGGCGCAGCTCTTCGGCGTGCGGGCTCTTCTTCACCACGTAGTTCACGAGCCAGTCGTGCACCTTGGGCGTGCGCGCCTCGCGCAGCATGGTGTCCAGCTCGTCCCGCGTGAACGCCTTCGGGCGGCAGATCAGGAGTGCCAGCAGTCTGGCCGCCGTGTCGTCCGTCGCCCACAGCCGAAGCGCGAGCTCCTGCTGGGTCTTCAGCCGCTTCGCGAGCGCGCGCAGCTTGCCGAGGTTCACGCCGTGATCGTCACCGTGCCGCTCGTTGACCGCGCGCGCCTTCGGGTCCTCGAGGCCGGCCAGCTCGGCCATCACCTCGGCCACTGTCGTCTCGCCCACCTCGGACCTCCCGTCCCGCTCGTGCGGATTTCAGCCAATGGCGGAGCCTCGCCTCCTGTCGGGCGTGCTCTCGGCGGTGAAGGTGTCAGGGGGCCTGCTTGGTGCGGGCGTAATGGCGGCGGGCGCGATCGCGGTTGCCGCAGTCCCCCGAACTGCACCACCGCCGGGTGCCGCCGCGGCTGCGGTCGAGGAAGAACCAGCCGCAGCCGGGGCCGCCGCAGCGCCGGATCCGGTCGAGGCCCGGGCCGCTCAGGAGCGCTTCCGCCTGGAGCGCGAGCGCGTGGCTCACGTCGCCGAGCCGGCTGGTGCCGGCTTCCCACCGCAGCGGGAAGACCGGCGGCAGCTCCGCGCTCTCGTGGGCCAGCAGGATCGCCCGCCGGAGTCCGCGCCACTCGTCGATCGGCGGGGCCTCGCCCTCGGTGAGCGCGTCCAGGATCGGCCAGAGCAGGGCGCGGAGGTGGTGCAGCGCGGCCAGCTGACGATCCGTCTCCCCGGCCTCGGTCGTCGCCAGCGTTTCCTGGAGCTCCGCGGTCTGCCCGGGAGTGAGCAGTCCGGTAGCGCCCGACCAACGAGCCCACGCCGAGGCGCTGTTCACCCGCTCGGCGCGGCGCGTGGGGTCCGTCCGCCAGGCGACGGTGTTCGCGAAGTCCAGCACGGGGTGTCCACCCATGAGCGCCACGCCGGTTCCGTTCGTCTCCACTGTCACCCCGCCAGTGTACCTACCTAACGACCTAAAGCGCTTATGCCTGTTAGGTTGAGGCCATGGAAAGCTCCCCACCGGCGATGCGCGGCGTCGCCACACCCCGTGAGCGCTTCCGCTCCGGTCTCTCCGTCGGGACAGGACTGGCAGCCGCTTCGTTCCTGCTCGCGACCAGCTTCGGCGCGCTGACACAGGCGCAGGGCTGGGGCACTCTCGCCCCCGTCCTCTGCTCGCTCGTCGTCTTCTCCGGATCGGCGCAGTTCGCCCTGGTGGCGGCCCTGGGCACCGGCGGCGGCATAGCCTCCGCCGTCACCGCCGCGGCGCTGATCAACAGCCGGTTCCTGCCCATGGGCATGGCCGTCGCCGGCGACCTGCGCGGCGGACGGCTGCGCCGGGCCCTGGAAGGCCAGGCGGTGGTCGACGGCTCGTGGGCGGCGGCACACCTCGGCGGCGGACGGTTCGACCGGTACGTGCTCTTCGGCGCGACCGTCGTGCAGTGGCCGGCGTGGGTCGCCGGAACCGCGCTGGGCGTCGTCGTCGCTCCGTCGCCGCAACTCCTGCACACACTCGGGCTGGACGTCCTCACCCCCGCCCTGTTCGTGATGCTGCTGCTCGACGAGCTCCGCAAGGAGCGGGCGAACCGGCTGCCGGCGCTGCTCGGTGCGGCCATCGCGGCGGGGCTTGTCCTCTTCCTCCCCACCGGACCGGCGCTGATGGGCGCGGCCGCCGCCGCCCTCGTGGCCCTGGTCAGACCGGCCGCAGCGGCTCCCGCCCGGCCCGCTCCCGCCACCGGCCCCGCCCACTCCACCACTGAGGTACCCGGATGACCCTGTGGATCGCCATCGGCGCCGTCGCCCTGATCAGCTTCACCTTCAAGGCCGTCGGGCCCGCCGTCCTGGGCGGCCGTGAACTGCCCGTGCGGGCCAGGTCGGTGATCGCCCTCGTGGCGCCGGCCCTGCTCGCCGGCTTCATCGTGACGGACCTCGCGGGACCGGGCTGGAGCGGCGTCGACCTCACCCTGCTCGCCGGACTCGCGGTCGTCGTCGTCCTGCGCCGCTACCGGGCGCCGATGCCGCCGGCCCTCCTGGGCGCGGTGACGGTCACCGCACTCCTCCGCCTCTGGACCGCGTGACACGGCACGCGGAGCCCCTCAGCGGAACTCGTGGGTCACCTGGATCTCGCCGACGATGTGGGCGTTGAACTCGTCCAGCTCCTCGGCGGGAACCCACAGCTCGAGGATCGTCCGCCCGCCGGCCTGCTGGAGGGGATACCGGCGCAGGAACTCCGAGTCGACCTCGAACCGGGTGACGAACCCCGCGCCGTCGTGCTTCACGTTCCAGTCCCGCGCGATCCTGATCGCGTAGTCCTCGACGAGCACCGGATAGAAGATCGGCTGCTCGGGGAGACGGGGCGGCCACGCCCGCCAGTTCAGCTCGCGGACGAGGTCCAGCTCCGTGGGGCCCGTGGGGCGCCAGAGGGTCGCCGTCGCCTGACGGCTGGTCATGTGCGTCGCTCTCGTTCGGGGCGGCCGGCGGGGAGGGCCGGCGGGGACTCCGGACGATAGCCGCGCCGTGAATCCGGCGGCCACCCGGTTTCCGCGCGCAGGATCCCGGGCCACCCGGTTTCCGCGCCCCGCATCCGGTGGCCACCCGGTCTCCGCGCCCCGGCCCGTGCCGCGGGGACGTGCGCCGGCCCGGCGGGGTGTCCCGCCGGGCCGGCGTGTCGAGGCGGGTGACGTCAGCAGGCGTCGACCCAGTCGTGCGACGAGACGTTGTCGTTGACGAGCTGGCCCTGGCCCGCGCCGGCGCTGAAGAACCTCAGGCCGGACGCGGCGAGGTCCGGGAGGGAGTGGCTCTGGTGGAGGCAGACCCAGGAACCGGTCCAGTCCAGGCCGTAGAAGAGCCGGACGTCCTCACCCCGTCCCGGGTACCCGTTGTTCCAGACGTCCGACACCTTGTTGCGGCAGCCGGCCCAGTTGGCGTTGTCCGCGCTCCACTTGCAGTGGAATCCGCCCGCGTGGGGGTGTTCCCAGGCGTAGAGGTAGCCGTCCGGGGCCGGAAGCGCGGCAGGCGCGGCGGCCTCGGGTACGGCGACGCGGGCGTCGGCTCCCGGGGCGGTCATGAGGGTGAGGGCGCCGACGGTGAGCGCCGTCGCGAGGGCACGCTTGATACGCATGGTGTGTCTCCTTCTGAAGGGGGTGGCCGTACCGCCGTTCGCGGCGCGGCCGTGGGGGCCGCCGCATGACACGTCGCACCTGGCACATGGCACGCGGCGGAGTCTTGGGGGCGGGGGCTCAGGGCCTGTCCGGTCAGCCCAGCCGGCCGTCGCCGAGGACCCGGCGCGCGCGGGGCAGCGCGGCCGACCTCAGCCGCTCCCGTGCCTCGACGTCCGCGCGGTACTCGCGGGCCAGGAGCCCGCCGTGGTGCGCGTCGAGGTCCCGGGCCGTGCGGGCCAGTGCCGATTCCCCGGCGCACCGGACCTCCGCCAGCGCGAGGCCCACCTCGCGGTCCCTGCCCAGGGGCTGTACGGGGGAGAGCGCGGCGGCCCGGGCGTCGGCGGGCGTCGCGAACGCGTGCCCGGCGCGCCGCATGCAGTCCCGCCACGCGGCGAGCCGTTCCCGGTAGCGGGTGTCGGCCGTGACGCGGCTGCGGCGGACCTGCGTCAGGGCGTCGAAGCGGGTCGAGGCACGGAACCAGGCGCCGAGGTCTCCGTACAGCCCGCGTTGCGCCTCCGCGACGCAGCCGTGATCGCTGCGCCGCACCGTTCCGCCGCCGGGGAGGGTGACGGTCAGCCCGTCGGGCGAGGTGCCGTTGGCGGCGGCCAGCGCCTCGGCCTTCCGGTCCGCCGGGAGCGCGGCGAAGTAGGCGCGGTTCGGGTCGCTCGCGATACGGGCCTTCCGCTGCCGTCGCAGTTCGGAGCCGTAGCCGTGGCGTCGGGCCCGGTCCGGGTCGTCGAGGACGTACACGAAGGCCGTCGCCTCGGCGTCCTCGTCGAGGGGGAACACCTCGTACGTGAACCCGTGCCGGCGCATGCAGTCGCGGAGCAGCCGTTGCTCGGCGTCGTGGAGCAACCGGTCGTCCTCGGTGACCGCCCCGGCGGAGTCGGCGCGTTCGGGAGGCGGCCGATCGCCGGCGGCCTGTTCACCGAGGCCGGCCAGCAGGGTCACGGCGAGGGCGACCGCGGCGCCGGTGACCGCCACGGCGGTGGCGAGGGGGGTGCGGTGGGCAGGGCTGTGCCGGGGCATGGGGGATCTCCTGCGGTGGTCGAGGACGAGCGGGGCGGGCGAGACCGGCGACCCGAAGACGAGTGGGGGCGAGCGTCGTGAGGTGGCGTCGCCCGGTTGGGGGAGGCGTCGGCATGGATGCACCGGAGCGCGGCGGCCACGTGGCTGCGCCGCACGGCGCGGGTTCGCACCGGGGCGGCACGTCCGGTCGGAGTGCCGCTGTCGAGCGGTGCCGCGGTCGGACAACCGAAGTCTGTGCCGGGCCGGAAGCGGTCCGCAACCGTGTCCCGCCCTCTTCGGTGAAGTCGGGATCCCCACCTCGCTGACCTGCGGGGACTCTTCTGTCCCGGGACACGGACGAGCCCGGGACACGGGTCGGGGACCTCCGGCGCGGCCCGCCGGGGCGCCGCGTCCGTGAGCCCCGGTACCGGCTCCCCGGCCACGCCGGCGCCCGCGCAACGCGGCGGCGACCGTGTCGTTCTCGTGGTGGGCCCCGCGCACCGAAGGCGCGCGTGGGGCGTCGACGACGAGGCCGTCCGCGCGTCACCCGCGACGGTGGGACGGCCGGTACGGAAGGAGCGGATCCGTGGACCACCGGAACGAGCGAGGGGGCGGGCTCCTCCGCCGCGCGGCCTTGCGACGCCGCCGCCGAGCCCGCGGGCCGATCAGCCGGGGACGGGCCACGGACCGCCGGGGGTTCGTCGCGGCCGTGGCGCTGGGCGCGGCCGCCTGCCTCGCCGCGCATCCTGGTGGCGGCGCCGCCACACCCGGAGCGGCCCCGGTCGTGGCCCACGCACCCGCGCCGTGGACCGCTCCGACCTCCCCGGCCGCGGCGACCTCCCCGACCTCCACGGCCGCGGCGACCTCCCCGACCGTGCCCGTCCTCGACCAGGACTTCGCCGATCCGGACGTCGTACGGGTCGGCCGCGTCTACCACGCCTACGCGACCAACGCCCACGGCCGGAACATCCAGCACGCCACGTCCACCGACCTCGTCCACTGGACGGTCGACACGGCGGACGTGCTGCCCGAGGTCGGCACGTGGGTCACGCTCGATCCGCCGGGGCACGTCTGGGCGCCGGAGGTCTTCGACAACGGCGACGGTTTCACCCTCCACTACACGGCCCGCGACCGCGCCGGCGGGCGCCAGTGCATCGGCGTCGCGCTCGCGGCCTCGCCCGAAGGGCCGTTCCGGCCGGTCGGCGACGGCCCCCTGGTCTGCCCGACCGAGCAGGGCGGCGCGATCGACGCGTCGAGCTACACCGAGAACGGCCGCCGCCACCTGCTCTGGAAGAGCGACGGGAACTGCTGCCGACTGGACACCTGGCTCCATCTCCAGCCCGTCTCGTGGGACGGCACCCGGGTCACCGGGGACCCGGTCCGGCTCCTCAGGCAGGACGATCCCCCCACCTGGGAACAGGGCCTCGTCGAAGCCCCCACGCTCGTCAAGCGGGACGGCCGCTACGTGCTCCTGTACTCGGCCGGCGACTACCGCACCATCGGGTACGCGGCGGGCTGGGCGACCGCCGACGCCCTCACCGGTCCGTACGTGAAGGGGGTCGGACCGTTCATGACCACGGAGTCCTTCGCGGGAGCGATCGGCGGGCCGGGCGGCCAGGACGTCGTGACCGGACCCGGCGGCCAGGACCGGCTCCTCTTCCACGGCCGTGGCGCCGACGGCTCACGGCGGGTGCTGTACGCCGCCGACCTGGGGTTCGCCGACGGACGGCCGGTCGTGCGCGGCAGCACGGTGGTGTACGAGGCCGAGCTCGCCCGGGTGCACCGGGCGACCGTGCGCGAGGCCCCGAAGGCCTCGGCCGGCCGGGCCGTCGGGCACGTCGACGAGCCCGACAGCTTCGTGGAGTTCCGGGTCTTCGCCGTCTCCGCGGGCCGCCACACCCTGACCGTGCGCTACGGCAACGGCTCGCTGGACGCCGCGCACGCGCCGGCCGCCGCGTCGCACGGTCTGACGGTCAACGGCGCGGGCGGGGGCGCCGTCGACTACCCGTACACAGGCTGGGACGAATGGCGGCCGCGGGAGGTCCCGGTGAACCTGCGCGAGGGGTGGAACACGGTCCGCCTCACGAAGGGGGAGCGGTACACGGAGCTGGACGCCGTGGAGGTGGTGGAGAGCCTGTCCGACACCGGCGGACCGGCGTCGGACAGGCGCCGGCTCGGCGACCCGCCGCGTCAGGCCCACTTCTGACGGGTCGTCCCGTCGCACGGCAGCATCCGCAGACCGCCCGCGCTGTCGGCCAGGCAGCGCGGGGCGGCCGTGGTGCTCCTGATCTCGACGGCCGTGTCGTCGCGCGCGGTGACGGTCCACCGCTGGGCCGCGGACGACCCGCAGGCCGTGGTCGACAGGCCGTCGGGGTGGTGGCCCAGACACTCACCCGTCGCGTGGTTCCTGAGCTGCCTGCCGCCGTCCGCCGTCGTGCGGACGGTCCAGCGCTGGTACGACATGCCGTTGCACGCGAAGGACCGGGTGCCCATGTCGAGACTGTCGTCGAGGCAGGCGCCCGTGGCGCGGTTCACGAAGATGCGGGAGACGTCCGCCACGGCGGAAGCGCCCCGGGCGCCCTCCGCGCCCTCCGCGCCCTCCGCGCCCTCCGCGCCGTGCGAGGCCGTCGGGGCAGCGCCCTGGCTCGCCGGGGTCCGCGACTGGACGAGTGCGGTGCTCACGGCTCCGATCACCAGACCGAGCACAACCCCGGCGAGGGCCCAGGCCATGGGCCCGCTCGGTACGGAGCGGCGGCGTCGCGCGGGCTGGGGCGGGGCGACGTCCGTCGCCTCGTCGCCGGCCTCCGGCGCGTCCGCCTCCTTCGTACCGGCGCTCGGGACCGGCCTGCGCTGACTCCGGTCGGCGGCCTCCCACAGAGGCCGGTACTCGACGGGGTCGCCGTCGAGGGCCTCGCACAGGGCGCTCACCGTCGACCACGGAGGAACGGTGATGCCGAGGAAGTACCGGGACAGGGACGAGTCGCTGATGCGCACGCTCGTCTCGAGGGCCCGCAGCGTGCGTCCGGAGCGCCGCTGGAGATCCCGCAGCGCCCTGCCCAGCACGCGGGCCGGATCCTGGTCGTCAGGCCGGTCGGCAGCCATGAGGGCGCCCTTCGCGCGAGAGGGAAGATGGTGTTCCAGCAGGTCAGAACCCTAGGGGGCGGCGAATCTTTGTGGCAACCAGGATCACTCTCCCGAAGGACTCCGGGGTCGCCGGTTGACGCACCGCCGCCTGGACCGTCAGGCCGCGACCGGGGCCGAGAGGCCCCGCTCCAGCGCCCGGGGAAGCGGGTAGACGCGCTCGACGGGGAGCAGTCGCCGGGCCTTCGCCGCCTGTCCTGTCCGGATGAGCGACGCGGCCTTGCGGACCTGTGGGGTGAGGTCGGTGAGGCTGACGGTCCACTCGTCGGTGAACGTGCGGATCAGGTCGCGGCCGATGCCGACCTGGATGCTGTAGTGGTTGAGCGCGGCCCCGCGCGGCGAGCGCTCCGGATCCCACTGGACGTGCACGGGCGCAGCGGCCACGGCCGCCGGGTCCGCTGTCGTGAGGACGGCCCGCGACAGGGCGTCCTCCCAGCCCTCCCGGGTCATCCGCACCGCGAGAACGCGCTCCTGACCGGGTTTCAGGGCCCAGTTGCTGCGATGCATCAGCCACAGGAACGACGGCTTGATCCACGTCATCCGGTGGAGGGAGAACGGTGCGACGAAGCGGCCCGCCCGCAGCGCAGCGTCGGCGATGGCGGGCGCGTACGCCTGGTAGACGACGATCGTGCGCGCGTCGTAGTCGGCACGAATCTGGTGCTGGGGGACCATGAGCAGCACCCTGCCACCCGTCTCCCCGGCCTCGCGAACGCATTTCTCTCGCGCCGACCGGCCGCCCCTCGACCCGTCTACGCGCGCTCGTCGGCGCGCCCCGGACCGTCGGCCCCGAAGCACTCCTCCTGGGCGTTCCGCCGGGCGTCGACGAGGCGGGCGAGGGACTCCGCCGCCAGGGCCCCCGGACCGTCCGGGGCCCGTCAGTGGCTAGGTATGAAACTGCTGGACGTTGGTTACACATGGGTCTTCGAATAGACGGAGATCTGCCATGCCCCCTTCGCTGAAGGCGCACGGATAGGTGATCGAGACATGGGCGTGACGGCTCCTCCCGGCCAGCGAGCGGACCAGCTCCTCCGGCAGCCGGTCCGACTCCCGGGAGCGACTGTCGTCGGCGAGATATTGCACGTGTCAGAGGCTGAGAAGACGAACGGCGTTCTCCTTGAGGATCAGCGGGCGGACCTCGGGCTTGATGTCGAGGGCGTCGAAGTCGGCCAGCCAGCGGTCCGGCGTGACGACGGGGAAGTCCGACCCGAACAGCACCTTGTGCCTGAGGAAGGAGCCGGCCGCCCGGACGAGCTGTGGCGGGAAGTACTTCGGCGACCAGCCCGACAGGTCGATGTGGACGTTCGCCTTGTGCGTGGCGATGGAGATCGCCTCGTCCTGCCAGGGCACCGACGGGTGCGCCAGGACGATCGTCAGGCCGGGGAAGTCGGCGGCGACGTCGTCCAGGAGCATCGGGTCCGAGTAGCGCAGCTTGATGCCGCGCCCGCCGGGCAGGCCCGCGCCGATGCCGGTCTGCCCGGTGTGGAACAGCGCGGGGACGCCGAGCTCCTGGAGCGCCTCGTAGAGCGGGTAGTGCTCGGGCGCGTTCGGCGCGAACGCCTGGAGGCTCGGGTGGAACTTGAAGCCGCGGACGCCGTGGTCGAGGACGAGCGCCCGGGCCCGGTCGGCGGCGTCGGGCCTGTGCGGGTCCACGGATCCGAACGGGATGAGGACGTCGGGGTGTTCGGCCGCGGCCGCGGCGATCTCCTCGCTGGACAGGGCCGGGTGGCCGAGACCCGTCGTGGCGTCCACCGTGAAGATCACGGCAGCCATCCGGCGCTCGCGGTAGTGGGCCGCGAGGCGCTCGACGGTCGGCGTGCGGTCCTGACCGGACTTGAAGTAGGCGGCCGACGCGTCCATCAGCTCGGCGTCGAGCGCGAGATGGCCATGGGCGTCCTGCTCCACGTGCACGTGGAAGTCGATCGCGACCAGATCGTCGGGGTTCAAGCGGTTCGAGGGGGTCAGGGGAGTCGAAGGGTTCAGGGGGTTCATCGGGACGCTCATCGGGGTCTCACAGGTGGTCGGTACGGTTCTTGGCGTCGAGCAGGAGGGCGAGGAGCGCGTCGCGTTCGGCGACGAGCTCGGCCTCGGTGGTCCCGGCCAGCTCCTCGGCGACGCCTCGCGTGATCGCGCGGGCGAGACCGGGCGTGAGGCGCGGTGCGCCCAGGTCCGCCCACCACTCCTCCATGGGCGGGCCGAGGTGCTCCAGTACGTGCGCGATGCCGCCCTCGCCGCCCGAGAGGTGCTGGTTGAGGAACGGCCCCAGCAGCGCCCAGCGCAGACCGGGGCCGTGCGCGATGGCCGTGTCGATGTCGGCGACACTGGCCGCGCCCCGGTCGACGAGGGAGTACGCCTCGCGCCACAGCGCCGCCTGGAGCCGGTTCGCGACATGGCCGGGCAGCTCCTGGCGCAGCCGGATCGGCCGGCGGCCGAGGCCGCGGTAGAACGCCATCGCCCGCTCGACGGCGGCCTCGCCCGTCAGTTCCCCCGGCACGACCTCGACCAGCGGGATCAGGTGCGGCGGGTTGAACGGGTGCCCCACCAGGACCCGTTCGGGATGGGCCGCGCAGGCCCGCTGGATCCGGGACGGCAGCAGCCCGGAGGAGCTGCTCGCCAGGACCGTCTCCGGCGGGGCGGCGGCGTCGAGGACGGCGAAGACCTCGTCCTTGAGCTCGGGCCGCTCGGGCCCGTTCTCCTGGACGAAGCCGGCGTCCGCGACGGCCTCGGCGAGGTCCGCCGTGAACGTCAGGCGGGTCTGGTCGGCGGTGACGGCCGCCCGGAGCCTGGCCTCCGCGCCGGGCGCCGGGTCGGTCGCGACGACCTCGTGCCCGTACTGGAGGAAGAGGGTGGTCCAGGAGGCCCCGATGACACCGGTTCCTACGACGGCGATCCTCATGAGGCGCTCCCGCCCTTCGCGTCGCCGCGCGCGTCCCTGCCACGCGCTTCGTCGCCGCTCATGTCGCCGCCGCGCCGGGCGGCGTACGCGACGAAGGTGTCGAGCGAGCGGGGGTCCGCGAGGACGTCGGTGCTGGCGACGGACGCGGGGGCCGCGCCGAGGAGGATCCGCTTGACCGGGACCTCCAGCTTCTTGCCGGTGCGGTTGCGCGGGACGGCCGGTATGCGCTCGATGACGTCCGGGACGTGCCGGGGCGACAGTGCCGACCGGAGCGCCCGGGCGATCTTCGTACGGAGGGCGTCGTCCAGCTGGACCGGGCCGGAGAAGAAGAGCAGCAGCTCGCCGTTGCCCCCCTCGGGGTCCTCGATGTGGACGACGAGGCTGTCGTCGACCTCGGGCAGGTCCTCGACGACGGCGTAGAACTCCGCGGTGCCGAGCCGGACCCCGCCCCGGTTGAGGGTGGCGTCGGAGCGCCCGGCGACGACGCAGTGGCCCTCGGGCGCGAACCGCACCCAGTCGCCGTGCCGCCACACGCCCGGGTACTCCTCGAAGTACGCGGCGCGGTAGCGGGAGCCGTCGGTGTCGCCCCAGAAGCCGACCGGCATCGACGGCATGGGCTCGGTGATGACCAGTTCGCCCAGCTCGCCGACGACCCGCCGGCCTTCGGTGTCGTAGGCGTACGCGGCGACCCCGAGGCACGGGCCGGAGATCTCCCCGGCGCGCACGGTCTGGAGCGGGCTGCCCTGGAGGATGCCCGTGCACACGTCGGTGCCGCCGCAGCCGACGTTCAGGAGCACCCGGTCGCCGAACTGCTCGGCCACCCAGCGGAATCCGTCGGCGGCGAGCGGGCTGCCGGCCGCGCCGAGCTGGCGCAGCCGCGACAGGTCGAACTCCTCGGCGGGCCGGATCCCGGCCTTGCGGCAGGCCATCAGATAGCCGGGGCTGACGCCCATGAGCGTCGCCCCCGTCTCCTCCGCGATCCGCCACTGCTCACGCAGCTCGGGGTGGACCGGGTTGCCGTCGATCATCACGATCGAGGCGCGGACGAGCAGCGCCGAGACCAGGGTGTTCCACAGCATCCAGGCGGTGGTGCTGAACCAGAGCATCCGGTCGCCCGGCCGCAGGTCCCAGCTCAGCGCGTTGTTCTTCAGGTGCTCCAGGAGGATCCCGCCGTGGCGGTGGACGATCGCCTTGGGGATGCCGGTGGTGCCGGAGGAGAACAGCACGAACAGCGGATGGTCGAACGGCACGGGTTCGAAGGGCACGGGCCCGGGCGCCGGCTCGGCGAGCAGCTCCGCCCAGCCCAGCGCGTCGGGCAGCGTGTTCGGGCCGTACGGGACGTGGACGACCCGCTCCACGGTGGGGAGCAGCGCGGCGATCTCCGCCACCTCGGTACGGCGGTCGACGTCGCGCTCCCCGTACCGGTACCCGGCGACGGTGAGCAGCACCTTCGGTTCGAGCTGGGCGAACCGGTCGACCACGCTGCGTGGGCCGAACTCCGGCGCGCAGGCCGCCCAGACCGCTCCGATGCTCGCCGTGGCGAGGAAGGCCACCAGGGTCTCGGGGATGTTCGGCAGATAGGCGACGACGCGGTCGCCCTTGCGGACACCGAGGCGGAGGAGCCCGGCGCGGGCCCGGGCGACCTGGTCGCGGAGCTCGCCGAAGGTCAGTTCCATCGGCGCCCGGGTCTGGGAGTGGGCGACGACCGCGACGGCGTCGAGATCCTCGTCGCGGCCGAGCGCGTGCTCGGCGTAGTTGAGGGTCGCGCCGGGGAACCACTCGGTGTCCGGCATGGACCGGCGGCCCAGGGCGGCGGTCGGCGGGGTGTGGGGGCGGACGTCGAAGAACTCCCAGACCGAGGACCAGAAGCCTTCCAGGTCCGTGACGGACCACTGCCACAGGCTGTCGTAGTCGGGGAAGCTCAGCTTGCGCTCCGACTCCAGCCAGCGGAGGTAGCGGCCGATCTCCGACTCGTCCCTGACCCGGGGGCCGGGGGTGCTGAGGATCTCGCTCATCGGGTGACCTTTCCGGCGCGGCCGTCGAGGAACGCCCGCATGCGTTCCTGGGCGTCGCCGCTGCCGGCGGCGACGGCCGCCATCAGGGATTCGAGGAGGAGGCCGCCGGCGGGTGAGGCCTCGGCGATGCGGGGGAGGGCCTGGAGGACGGCGAAGTTGGTCAGTGGTGCGTTGGCCGCGATCCGCTCCGCGAGGTCCAGGGCCTTCGCCCGCGAGCCGCCCTCGTCGGTCAGGTAATGGGAGAGTCCGACGGCCTGGCCCTCGACGGCGTCGAGGACACGGCCGGTGAGCATCATGTCCGCCATCCGGTGCGCGCCGATCAGCCGGGGTATCCGGACCGAGCCGCCACCGCCGACGAAGAGTCCGCGCCGGCCCTCCGGCAGGGCGTAGAACGCGGAGGGTTCGGCCACGCGGAGGTGCGCGGCGGCCGCCAGCTCCAGACCGCCGCCGATGACCGCGCCCTTCAGCGCGGCGACCACGGGGACCCGTCCGCCCTCGATCGTGTCGAAGACGCGGTGCCACATGAGCGAGTGTTCCAGTGCCTCCTCGGTGGACCGCTCGGTCAGCTCGCCGAGGTCGAGCCCGGCCGAGAAGTGGTCGCCCTCGGCGTCCAGGACGACGGCCCGGACGTCGGCCCCCGGCTTCCGGAAGAACTCCTCGATGCCCAGCACCGTGGCGTCGTCGAGGGCGTTGCGCTTGGCGGGGCGGCAGAGCGTCAGGACCGCCACCCCGTCGCGGCGATCGATCGAAAGCGTGCTCAAGAAGGACTCCTCAATCATCAGGAATCCTGAGTATCGGAGGACGGGCTGCCGTCAGGCAAGGGGGGTTGCGCTAGAATTTTCGACAGGATTCCTGATGATGGAGGGGGGGAGCGAAGGTGACGGACACGACCACACCGCCGTCTCTGCTGTACTCGGTGAAACAGGTCGAGCTGGCCACCCGGGCCCGGCTCGACGAGCTGCTCAGGCCCTCGGGCGTCACCGCCCTCCAGTACACGGCCCTGACCGTGCTCGAACGCCGGGACGGCATGTCCTCGGCGGAGCTCGCCCGCAACTCCTTCGTCACGCCCCAGTCTATGTCCGACCTGGTCGGCGCACTGGAGCGGCGCGGCCTCATCGTCCGGTCCCCGGACCCGGCGAGCCGGCGGCGCCATGTCATCAGCCTCACCGACGAGGGCCGCGCCCTGCTCGCCCTCCACGCGCCGGCCGTCCAGCACCTGGAGGACGAGATGCTCACGGGCTTCACCGCCCGCGAGCGCACGGCCTTCCGCGACTTCCTCAACCGCTCCCGCGCGGCGCTCGGCTGAGCCGAGGCCGGCGGGGTCGGCGGTCACGCTTCGCCGTCGGACTCCGAGTCGCTGTCGTCCGCCACGGGCTGCTGGTTCAGGTCCGTCGCGAATGTCCTGGGACTGCGTCAGATCCTGGGAGGGTGACATGAACTGGGACGGGGTCGGCGTGCTCGAACCCTGGCTCGACTGCCCGTAGGAGACCGTCTGCTGGGAGTCCGAGTCCATGTGGACGTCCCCGTCGGTGTCGAGGCTCATGGTGTTCCCGGGCCGCGGCATCATCCGCTGGACGACGCCGTCCTGCCCGGACGCCGGCCCGGCCTCGTACCCCGGCTCGGTCCGGGGCGGGGGAGTGGTGCTCAGCACGCGCCGGGCGTTCAGCTCCGCCTCGCGTTCGAACGGTCCGACGGGTCGCTGACCCGCAGGCCGTCGCCGACGTCCGTCCCCGCGACCGGCCCCTGGCGCTGCTGGATGACGTGGGTCAGCTGTGGGCGAGGGTGCGCCTGTCCGCACCGCCGTCGCCGATGACGACATGGCTGCCGCTGGTGTAAGCGCGGGCGCCGACCTCCGCGGCCGAGGCGCGGGCGGCGCTGTCGTCCTGGATGCGGACGTCGGAGAAGTCGGCGCCGAGCCGTGCTTCCATGTCGGCCCGGGGCGCGCCGTCCAGGGGAGTGCCGCTGCCGCGCAGCACGTCGTGGACCGTGGAACGCTGCACCTGAGGCCGCTCGGCCGCCCCGTGACCGCACCCGGCGCCGTGCCGGTGTTCCTCCTGCGCCCAGGAGCGACCGGCTCGGCGCAGCATCTGTACGACGGCGGCGTTGCCCGCGCCGCTCCGGAAGGCGATCGGCTCCGCCGGCGTACCCCCGCGGAGAGCGGCCGGGGGTCCGGCGAGCGTACGGTCGGCCGCCGCGGCGTCGGGGCCTCGGGTCTGTTCGTCGGCGCGCATCGGGTCCTCTCGCGAGCGGCGCGGTGGGACGCGCCGGACTCCGAAAGTCCGGCGCCTTCACGCCTCTTGACTCGGAGGAAGTCTCCCGACGGCCGCCAACGTTCTGCTAACGCGACGTCAGCGGCGGCCGCACCCGGCAGGAGGTATCCGACGCCGATTGTTCAGACAGGCCCCTACGGCTCCTGGACGACGGGCTCGACCACGAAGACCGGGATCTCGCGGTCCGTCTTCCGCTGGTAGTCCGCGTAGTCGGCGAAGGCCTCGACGGCCCGCTCCCACCACGCCTGCCGCTCCTCGCCCGTGACGATCCTGGCCTTCATGTCCCAGGTCCGCGTGCCGTCACGCAGCTCGACGAGCGGTGTGGCGACCAGGTTGTGGTACCAGACGGGGTGCTTCACCGCCCCGCCGTTCGACGCCACCAGCGCGTACGCGCCCTCGTGCTCCACGCGCATCAGCGGCGTCTTGCGGAGCTTGCCGCTCCGCGCGCCGACGTTCGTCACCAGGACCACGGGCATGCCCCGCATCGTGGTGCCCTCCGTGCCACCGGACGACTCGTACAGCTCGACCTGCTCGCGGACCCACTCCGACGTGCTGGGCTCGTACTCACCTTCGAGGGGCATGGCTGTCCGTCCTTTCGTCTGCACCTGCGTCTGCCGCGGCGACCGGCATCCGAACACCGACTCCGCACACCCCACGACGCTATCCGACCCACCGCCGCTCCGGTTACGGGAAGGGCGGCGGCGCGCGGGGTCTCGCGACAGTGCCGAGGAGGTCTTTCCGATGAGGTGACAGGCGCGGCCTCTCGATGTGTCGCACCGCTGTGTACAGGGGTTTTGTGGTCGGATAGGCGCCGCCGACGGCGCCCCGTCGAGAATCCCTCTTCGGCTTCCGGAGGGGAATGCGCCGAAGGCGATCGATCGGCTGGTGACTGTTCGAGCTTCGTCGACTGTCGGGAATGACGGTGATTCCGGCACCGAGCGACTGGCAGCCCGGACTCCCGCCGTCCGGAAGCCCCCTGTCGGCCGTCGGCGGCTGACGCGCGAGGACAGGACCCGAGGAGATGGGGAGCCGGATGGATCAGATGCGTCAATGGATCGCCGCGGCCGAGGCCGAGCTGGACCGTGAGCTCGCCCTCGAACGGCTGCGTGGCTCGACCGTCGCGCGGTCGCCGGCGCCCGCGGCGGCGGGTCACGCCGCCGCGGCCTGGGAACAGGCCCGCGCCCTCGCTCGTGACAGCGCCGGACCGCCACTGCCCGTCGTCACCCGCGACCTCGACGCGGCTCTCGGGCACGCCCTCGCCGGACCGCTGACGGCCCTCACCGACCTCCCGCCGTTCGACACCTCGGCCAGGGACGGCTGGGCCGTCGCGGGACCCGGGCCGTGGCGCCTGTCGGCCGGCGGTGTCCTGGCGCGAGGGCACGAGTGGCGTGCGGGCGAGGTCCTCCTGCCCGCCGGGACGCCCGTGACCCCGTCCGTCGTCGGCCTGGCGGCCGCGGCCGGTTACGACCGGCTGGCCGTGCACCGCCGCCCCCGCGTGGAACTCCTCCTCCTCGGACACGAGTTGCTCCCGTCCGGCCCGCCCCGCGAGGGCCGCGTCCGCGACGCGCTCGGGCCGCTCCTCCCACCCTGGCTGCACCGTCACGGCGGCGCCGACGTGATCGGCCGCCGCCTCGTGGCGGACGACTTCGCACCGCTGCGAGACCTCCTGCGCGACTCCACCGCCGATGTCGTCGTCACCACCGGCAGCACGGCCGCCGGGCCCATGGACCCTCTGCACACCGCTCTCGGCGACCTGGGCGCGCGGCTCCTCCTCGGCTCCGTCGCCGTACGGCCCGGACACCCCATGCTGCTCGCCGCACTGCCAGCGGCCCCCGACGGCCGCCCCCGCCTCCTGGTCGGTCTGCCCGGCGACCCGCCGGCCGCCGTCGCCGGTACGGTCACCCTCGCCGTACCCCTGCTGCGCCGCCTGGGCGGCCACACGGACCCCGAGCCGCTCCGGACGGCCGCCGCCGCTGCCCTGCCGGGGCACCCGCTCGACACCCGGCTCCTCCCGGTGCGGCGCCTGCCGCACGGGGTCGGGCCGCTGCCGTCCGACGGACCGGCGATGCTGCGCGGTCTCGCGGTCGCCGACGGTCTCGCGGTCGTCCCGCCCGGCGGCGTACCGGCGGGGGCCGACGTCGAGGTCCTGGAAGTGCCGGGGCGGTGACCGCCAGGACGGGCAGCGGAGAACTGGCACCGCGGGGCGAGAGCGGACCGCCGCCGGCTTCCCGGTCCGAGCCCCGGACGTCCGGCCGGGCGGGCTCCGCCGCGCACGGCTACGCTGACGCCGCCCCATTGATCCATGTCTGTGTACATGTCCTTGCTCGACGGGAGCCCCATGGTCGTCGCCCAGCGCGTCCTCGCACCCACCTCCCCGGCGGCCGTCTTCCTGGTGGCCACCGTGGCTCCCGGCGGGGAGGCGGCCGTACGGGACGCGCTCCAGGACCTGGCGGGTCTGACCCGTTCGGTGGCGTTCCGGTCCCCGGAATCCGCGCTGAGCTGCGTCGTCGGCCTGGGCTCGGACGTCTGGGACCGACTGATCGCCGGCCCACGTCCGCGCGACCTGCACCCCTTCGCGCCCCTGCGCGGTCCCCGCCACCGCGCGCCGGCGACCCCGGGCGACCTGCTGTTCCATCTGCGCGCCCGGCGCATGGACCTCTGCTTCGAACTGGCCCGGCTGATCCTGGACCGGCTCGGTGGCGCGGTGACGGTCGTCGACGAGGTCCACGGCTTCACCTACTTCGACCAGCGCGACCTGCTCGGCTTCGTCGACGGCAGCGAGAACCCCGCGGGCACGGCCGCCGCCGACGCGGTGCACATCGGCGGCGAGGATCCGGACTTCCGTGGCGGAAGCTACGTCGTCGTGCAGAAGTACCTCCACGACATGACCGCCTGGGACTCCCTCACCGTCGAGGAGCAGGAGCACGTCATCGGCCGCACCAAACAGGCCAACGTCGAACTGCCCGACGGCGTCAAACCGTCCGACTCGCACGTCGCGCTCAACACGGTCGTGGACGACGACGGCGCCGAGCAGCAGATCCTCCGCCAGAACATGCCGTTCGGCCACGTCGGCAGCGGTGAGATGGGCACCTACTTCATCGGATACGCCCGCACGCCCGCCGTCACCGAGCGGATGCTGCGCAACATGTTCCTCGGGGATCCCCCGGGCACCACGGACCGCATCCTCGACTTCTCCCGCGCCGTCACCGGCTGCCTCTTCTTCGTCCCGAGCGCCGACCTGCTCGACGACCTCCCCGCCGCCCCGTCCGCGGCCGCCGTGAGCCCCGGGGAGTCCCTGGGCATCGGCAGCCTGAAAGGAGCCCCCGCGCCATGACGACTCCCGACGTGACGAACAACCTGCACCGTGAACTCGCCCCGATCACCCCCGCGGCCTGGGCGGAGATCGAGGAGGAGGCCCGCCGCACCTTCCGGCGCCACGTCGCCGGCCGTCGCGTCGTCGACGTGCCGGAACCGGCGGGCCCCGGGCTCGCCGCCGTCGGTGTCGGCCACCTCGCCCACATCGCGCCGCCCGCGCCCGGTGTCTCGGCGCGGCTGCGCGAGGCGCGGCCGATCGTCGAACTGCGGGTACCGTTCACCGTCTCCCGGGCCGCCGTCGACGACGTCGAGCGCGGCTCCAAGGACTCCGACTGGCAGCCCGTCAAGGACGCGGCGCGCACCATGGCGTTCGTCGAGGACCGGACGATCTTCGACGGTTACGGTGCCGCCGGCGTCGAGGGACTGCGCTCCCGGTCGTCCAACCCGGTCGTGCGCCTGCCCACCGAGCCGCGCGAGTACCCCGACGCCGTCAGCCGGGCCCTGACGGCGCTCCGGCTCGTCGGCGTCGACGGCCCGTACGCGCTGCTGCTCGGCGCCGACCAGTACCGCGCGGTCAGCGAGACCTCCGACCACGGGTACCCGATCGCCGCCCACCTGGGCCGCATGCTCGACGGCTCCCCGATCTGGGCACCGGCGCTCAGCGGCGGCTTCGTGCTGTCCACCCGGGGCGGTGACTTCGAGCTGCGGCTCGGCCAGGACGTGGCGATCGGCTACACGAGCCATGACGCGGACAGCGTCGAGCTGTACTTCCACGAGACGCTGACCTTCCTCGCGTACACCGACGAGGCCGTGGTCGTCCTGGAGGCCTGAGCCGTGAACCGCCGGCTGTCCGGGAAGCGCCGGCTGTCCGACACCGTCCCGCGACTCGTCGGAGCGACGGTCGTCGGGGCGGCGACCGGGGTGGCCCCGTCGGCGGCCTCTCGGACACCCCGACGGGCGTCCTCGCCGGCATCGCCACGGCGGAGACCCTCTTCGTCGTCACGGGGTGGCTCGTGCTGTGGCCCATGGACGCGGCCACCACCCACCGCAACGTCCGGCGGGAGGAGTTCCGCCCCGTCGTCGAGGAGCTCGTCGTCGGGACCGCCGTGTGCGGTCTCGTCGGCATCATCGTGATGCTCCTCGTCGGCCACTCGGACCTGGGCCACGCCGCCGCCTCGACCGCGCTCTGCGGCGTCTTCATGGCCTGGGCGGCGCTCCACCTGATGTACGCGGCCCGCCACGCGTACGACTACTACGCCCTGAAACCCGGCGGCGGGATCGACTTCAACACCGAAGACCCGCCCCGGTACAGCGACTTCCCGTACTTCAGCTTCAACCTCGGCATGACCTACCAGGTCTCCGACACGAACGTCTCGAAGTCCTCGATCCGGGCCATCGTCCTCCGGCACTGCCTGCTGTCGTACGTCTTCGGCGCCAGCATCCTGGCCACCACCGTCAATCTGGTGACCGGGATCGTCACGGGCTGAGCCGGCGGCGTCGCCTCAGCCGCGCCACCAGGGTTCGCGGACGTAGCGGCTCTCGGTGCTCGTGCACCCCAGGCCGTTGGAGACCTGCTCGGAGTCGAGGTTCCAGCCGACGACGCCGTTGCCCTTGCGGCCCAGCTCGATCAGCCGGTCGGTCCGGGTCTCCGTGCCGTCGGTCACCCGGCACGCGACGATCGACGTCCACGCCTGCCCGTCCAGCGCCGAGACGAACGCCAGGAACGGCAGCACGGCCACGGTCAGGGACAGCGCCACCCACTGCTCGACGGCGGCGGCCCGCCGCAGCCAGGAGGACGGCCGATAGCCGGCGTCCGGGTGGGCGGAGTCCCGCTGGGCGGCGTCCCGGTGGGCGGTGTCGCGCTGGGCGGGCCCGCCGTGCCCGGCGTCGTGGTGCCGGTGCGAACGGCGGCGGCCCGTGCGGTACTCCACGACCACGCCCTGCCGCAGCGCGTACGCCGCGAGTCCCGTCGCGAGCCCCCACCAGGGGCCGAAGAAGCACGCGTCGATGACCGCGACCGCGAGCGGGTTGACGACCGTCAGCGCCGCCCGGCGGACGGCTCCGGCGAAGCCGCCGCCCAGGGGGACCGAGCCGCGCGCGGCGAACAGGGCGAACACCACACGGGAGACGACCACGGCGAGCACGGACCCGAGGAGCGGGTCGGTGATGACCATGCCGAGCAGGACGTCCGGCCAGTTCCCCGGCTCCATGCCGACGAGCACGTCCCGCACCGCGTCGCCGCCGCCGACCGTGTAGGCGACCTTCGCGACCGGTACGGCGAGGGCGAGCGCCATCAGGACGGTGTGCCCGGGACCGCCCTTGCGATCGACCTGCTGCGCCTGGTGTGCCTGGTCTGCCTGCTGCGTCCCCTGCGTCCCCTGCGTCTGCTCCGCCTGTGTCGGCGGCTCGTTCCGTTCGGCCCGTGCGTCTATGACGGTTCGCCCTTGCCGTCCTGGCCGCCGAGCGAGACCACGGTCGCCGTCGTCCGGCCCGCGGGCGTGGCGTACGTGACGGTGTCCCCGGCGCGGTGGCCGAGCAGCGCGCGGCCGAGCGGGCTGTCGGCGGTGACCATCGTCGCGTCCCGGACCTCGGCGACCTCGCCGATCTGGACGGTCGTCTCCGTGGCGTCCGCGAACCGCACGGTCACGGTGCTGCCGACGCCGACCGTGTCGGTGCTCGGCGGCCCGGCGACGGCGCCCTCGCGCAGCCGCCCCTCGATCAGGGCGATGCGGGCGTCCAGGCGCTGGATGTCGGTGGCGCGCTGCAGCTCGTCGGCCTGGTCCGCGCGGTCGCCCACCGGATCGTCGCCGCCGTCGCGCAAGGTCACGGCGACCGTCTCGCGCTCGGTGCGCAGGTCGGCGAGTTCGCGCTCGAACGCCGCACGGGCGGCGGCGCTGAGAGACTCGGGTCCACCGGTCATGTCTGATCCCGTCGGGCGGGCGGCACGGATGCGTGCCGCGCATCGGTCACGGCAAATTCGAAGGTATCAGGATGAGAGGGGCATAACGCCGTTCTCCGACCCGCCGTCAGGAGGTGGGCGTTTTCCATGGGTTCGGCGGGATTTCGATTGCGGGCATGGCAAATGCATGACAAGCACCCAGCTTCCTTGAGCCACGCCCGTAGACCGGCCAGGCTCTGACCACCCGGAGCGCCCCACACGGCTCCCGGCCGTGCGTGTGACCCACACGCGCCCCCCGCGGTCGCGCCGCCCCCACACGAGGCGCGACGTCGAAGAGGAGGACTCCCTCGTACGGCACTCCCGCAGCACACCAAGGCCCGGCTCGCGCTCCGCCGTCGCCTCCGTCGAGAAGAACCAGGTCTACCGCGCCGACGCGACGCAGACCAACGCCTCCTGGGGCCTGGACCGCGTCGACCAGGCGAACCTGCCGCTCAACGGCACGTACGCCTACCCCGACACGGCCGGCGGGGGCGTCACCGCGTACGTCATCGACACCGGCGTCCGGATCTCGCGCGCGCAGCTCGTCGGCAGGGCCGTGCACGGGTACGGCACCGTCGCCCGGGACGGCAACGGACACGGCACGCACGTCGCCACCACCATCGCGGGATCGACGTACGGCGTGGCCAAGGCCGCGAAGATCGTCGCCGTCCGCGTCCTCGACAACGCGGGCTCCGGCACCACCGCCGGCGTCATCGCGGGCATCGACTGGGTCACCTCCCACCACACGGCGGGGGCACCGGCCGTCGCCAACCTCTCCCTCGGCGGCGGCGTTTCCGACGCCCTCGACAGCGCGGTGAAGAACTCCATCTCGGACGGTGTCACCTACGCCGTCGCCGCGGGCAACTCCGGTACCAACGCCTCCTCCACGTCGCCCGCCCGGGTCGCCGCCGCCATCACCGTCGGCGCCACGAGCACCACCGACGCCAAGGCGAGCTGGCCCAACTACGGCTCCGTGCTGGACCTCTTCGCCCCCGGTGTGTCGATCACGGCGGGCTGGAACACGAGCGACACGGCCACCAACACGATCTCGGGCACCTCGATGGCCACCCCGCACATCGCGGGCGCCGCCGCCGTCTACCTCGCGGGCCACACCTCCGCCACTCCGGCGCAGGTCGCGACCGCTCTGGTGAACGGCGCGACCCCGAACAAGGTGACCAGCCCGGGCAGCGGCTCGCCCAACCGCCTGCTGCGGATCGTCCCGTGAGGCGCGGGTGACCGGTCGGGGGTCTTGCGCGGATCCCCGACCCTCTCTACCCTCCGGGCTCATTGGTTAGGAAAACTTCCTAACCAATGAGCTTCGTAGGAAAGGGAGTTGTCATGCGTCGACGAAGCGTCTCGCTTCTCGGGCTCGCCGGACTGCTGGTGCTGCCCCTGACGTCGGTTCCGCAGGCCCTGGCCCAGGTGCCGGTGCAGCCGCGGGCGCAGGACCTGGCGGTGGCCGCCGACAGTCTGGTCTCCGCCGGAAAGCCGGCGACGGCCTCGTCCGTCGAGGCCTCGGGCTTCGCACCCGGTCTGGCGGTGGACGGCAACACCGCCACCCGCTGGGCCAGTCTGGAGGGCATCGACCCGCAGTGGATCAAAATAGATCTCGGCGCGACGCACACCGTCTCCCGGGTCAAGCTCAACTGGGAGGCCGCCTACGGCAAGGCGTACAAGATCCAGACCTCGGCCGACGGGTCGACCTGGACCGACGTCTACGCGACCACGACCGGTGACGGAGCAGTCGACGACCTCACCGTCTCCGGCAGCGGCCGGTACGTCCGCATGCACGGAACCACACGCGGCACGCCGTACGGCTACTCCCTCTGGGAGTTCGAGGTCTACGGCACCCCGAGCGGCGGCGGCGTCCCCGGTGGGCCGGCCGTCCCCTTCGGCAGCCACCTCAAGCCCTACACCGCGGGCACCCTGAAGCCCACCGGCACCCAGGCCGCCGTCGACCAGAAGGTCGTCGACTACTACAACAAGTGGAAGGCCGCCTTCGTCCGGCAGAACTGCGGCAACGGCTGGTACCAGATCATCTCGCCGGACGCCGACCACCCGTACGTCGCCGAGGCGCAGGGATACGGCATGGTCGTCACCGCGACCATGGCGGGCGCCGACCCCGACGCGAAGAAGATCTTCGACGGTCTCGTGAAGTGGAAGATCGACCACCCGTCCTCGGTCAACCCGAACCTCCTCGCCGCCGAACAGGACGTCGCCTGCAAGAGCGTCAACGGCGGAGACGGCGCCACCGACGGCGACATGGACGTCGCCTACGGCCTGCTCCTCGCCGACAAGCAGTGGGGGAGCGCCGGCACCTACAACTACAAGGACCTCGCGCTCAAGCACATCGCGGCGATCAAGAAGGACGAGCTCAACGCGACGACCAAGCTGCTGAAGCTCGGCGACTGGAGCAGCTCCGGCGACCAGTACTACTACATCTCCCGCACCTCGGACTGGATGGTCGACCACTTCCGCGCCTTCCGTACGGCCTCCGGCGACACGACCTGGGACGCCGTGCGCAGCGCGCACCAGACCCAGATCACGCGGCTCCAGTCGACGTACGCGTCCGGCACCGGCCTGCTGCCCGACTTCGTCGTGGACACGAACACGACGCCCAAGCCCGCGCCCGGCCAGGTCCTGGAGGACCCGAACGACGGCGCGTACTGGTGGAACGCGTGTCGCACCCCGTGGCGCATCGCGGACGACGCGGTGACCAGCGGGGACGCCGGCTCGCTCGCCGCCGCGCGCAAGCTCAACAGCTGGATCAAGACGAAGACCGGCGGCGACCCGAACAAGATCGCCATCGGGTACAAGCTCAACGGCACCCAGATCGCGGCGGGCAGCGAGGCCGCCTTCTTCGCGCCGTTCGCCGTGGCGGCGATGACCGACCCGGGCAGCCAGGCCTGGCTGGACGCCCTCTGGAACAAGATGCTGGTCACGCCGGTCGACACGAGCAGCTACTTCTCGGCCAGCATCCAGCTCCAGGTCATGATCACGGCCTCGGGGAACCACTGGGTTCCGTAGGGGCCGGGAGCGCGCCGCTCCACGCGGAGCACCGCGCGTCAGAAACGCGGAGCACCGCGCGTCAGAAACGCGGAGCACCGCGCGTCAGAAACGCGGCGCGCCGCACCTCCTGGAAGGGAAGTGCGGCGCGCCGTCGTGCGGTTCGTGACCTCGGTGAATCAGACCGCGGGGGCCGGGAAGGTCGGGTACTCCACGCCGGAGACGTGCTGGACGACCCGGATGACCTGGCACGAGTAGCCGAACTCGTTGTCGTACCACAGGTAGAGGATCGCGTTGTCGCCGTCGACCTTGGTCGCGCCGGCGTCGACGATCGACGCGTGGCGCGAGCCGACGAAGTCCATCGAGACGGCGTCGGGGGCCGTGGTGAAGTCGATCTGACGCTTCAGCGGCGAGTGCAGCGAGACGTCGCGGAGGTACTCGAGGACCTCTTCGCGGGTGGTCTCACGGCCCAGGCGCAGGCTCAGGATGGCGATCGAGACGTCCGGCACCGGCACGCGGATCGAGCTGCCGGTGATCGGGGCCTTGAGGTCCGGCAGCGCCTTGGCGACGGCCGAGGCGGCACCGGTCTCGGTGATCACCATGTTCAGCGGCGCCGAGCGGCCGCGGCGGTCGGCCTTGTGGTAGTTGTCGAGCAGGTTCTGGTCGTTCGTGAACGAGTGGACCGTCTCGACGTGGCCGCGGAGCACGCCGTACTCGTCGTCCATCGCCTTCAGCGGCGGGACGATCGCGTTGGTCGTGCAGGACGCGCAGGACAGGATCTTCTCGTCCGGCTTGACCGTCTCGTGGTTCACACCGTGCACGATGTTCGGCACGTCGCCCTTGCCGGGCGCGGTCAGGACGACCTTGTCGATGCCGGGGCGCAGGTGCTTGGAGAGGCCCTCGCGGTCGCGCCACTTGCCGGTGTTGTCGATCAGGATGGCGTTGTCGATGCCGTACGCCGTGTAGTCGACCTCGGAGGGGTCGTTGGCGTAGATGACCTTGATCGTGTTGCCGTTGGCGACGATCGTGCTGTTCGCCTCGTCGACCGTGATCGTGCCCTGGAACTGGCCGTGGATCGAGTCGCGGCGCAGCAGCGAGGCGCGCTTCACGAGGTCCTGGTCGCCGCCGCCGCGGACGACGATCGCGCGCAGGCGCAGACCGTTGCCGGAACCGGCCTTCTCGATCAGGAGGCGGGCGACGAGCCGGCCGATGCGGCCGAAGCCGTAGAGGACGACGTCACGGCCGTCGCGGCGCTCGATCTTGTTCTCGCCGGTGGCGCCGGCGACGGCCTCGGCGGTGAACTCGGCCACGGTGAGACCGCGGTCGTCGGTCTTGTAGTCCGCGG
Organism: Streptomyces sp. NPDC055103; assembly: GCF_053607625.1. Classification (NCBI taxonomy): domain Bacteria; kingdom Bacillati; phylum Actinomycetota; class Actinomycetes; order Kitasatosporales; family Streptomycetaceae; genus Streptomyces; species Streptomyces sp. NPDC055103. Next base: position 6,809 of record NZ_JBSGTX010000016.1, on the reverse strand, counting down.
CCAGCACGCCGATGTCGATCTGGCAGGGGCCGAGGTCGAGCGTCGTGAGCGTCTGGAGGAACGGGAGCGTCTCGGTGACCGAGAGCTCCTCGCCGTCGATCTGCCGGGCGAAGCGGTGGGTCTTGAGGATGCTGACCACCGACTTGTTCACCAGGGAGCGGCTGTGGACCAGGACGGTGACGTCCTGCTCCCGGTGCAGCTTCCCGATGATCGGGATCATCGACTCCGCGATCTCCTCGCGGTTCTTCCAGCTGGTGAACGAGTCGTCATTGACAGTCACAAGTTTATCTTTCGAGCTAGGCGGCGCTCATATGGTAACCCCAGGTCCGTTCGCCGTTTCAGAGGGGTGGCGCATCCCACGCCCGGCCGCGGAGCGCCGCTCGCGCAGGCGCGCCAGACGCTCCTCCAGGGCCACCCGGCGCGCGGGCCACTCCTCGGCCACGATCGAGAAGACGGCGGAGTCGCGGAGCCGGCCCTCCTCGCCCGGGACCCAGGAGGGGGCCGCGTTCCGCAGGACGCCCTCCAGGGTCGCCCCCACCCGCTCGATCGCCGCCCGGGAGCGGGCGTTGCGCGCGTCCGTCTTGAGGTCGACCCGCGCCACGCCCCAGGTCTCGAAGGCGTGCCGGAAGAGCAGGTGCTTGGCTTCGACGTTCACACCGGTGCCCTGCGCCGAGGCGGCGAGCCAGGTGAAGCCGATCTCGATCGCGTACAGACCCCCACCGGACGGCCAGTGGCGCGGATCCCAGAAGGAGGTGGCGCCGACCACCCGGCCGGTCGCCACGTCCACCTGCGCGTACGGCGCGAGCCTGCCGTCGGCGGCGCGGGCCAGCTGGGTGTCGACGTAGGCCCCGGCCCCGTCCCGCCCCGGCACCCAGGTGAACCGGTACGAGTCCCGGTTCTCCTCCGCCGCCTCGGCGAGACCGGCGGCGTGCCGGTGTCCCAGCGGCTCCAGGCGCACGAACGCGCCCTCCAGCACCGGCCCTGCCAGCGTGAAACCCATCGTTCCGCACCCCGTGTACGCGTCGAGCCGTCGTCGATCACCGAACGGTGAGTCGATCACCGGACGGTGAGCAGAATCGCAGAGTCCCGCCGTCGGGGCACCCCTGTTCCAGCTGCTGGTCAGAAGAGAGGCCCGTCAGCGGAAGGCGACCGTCCGGAAGACCTCGCGGACCCGGGCCAGCGGGCCGGGGTCCCGGGTGAAGTACAGCCGGTTCGTGAGGAGGACCGCCCAGCGGCCGCGCGCGGGGGAGACCCACAGGCCCGTGCCGGTGAAGCCGAAGTGCGCCCAGACGTCGTCCGCCGGGCCGGTGCCGGGCGCCGGGTGCCAGAAGAGCCCGCGCGGCGGGGTGAGCGCGCCGGTCCGGACCTGTAACGACGACGCCGTCCACTCCGCGGAGAAGGTCCCGGGCACCGGGGCGAGGAGGTGCCGCAGGAACCGGCCGATGTCGCCGGCCGTGGTGAAGACGCCGGCGATCCCGCAGGCACCGCCGAGCAGCCGGGCCGAGAAGTCGTGGACGGTCCCGCGCAGCGGGGCGCCGCTCTCCTCGTCGTACTCGGTGGGAGCGCAGCGCTCCCGGGCCTCGGCGGACAGCGGTCCGTACCGGGTCTCCGTCATGCCGAGCGGCGTCCAGACCCGGTCCTGCGCGAGCCGGGTCAGCGGGACGCGCGTGAGGTGCTCGGCGAGGTAGCCGAGGATCAGGGCCGCCCGGTCGGTGTAGGCGACGGCCTCCCCGGGCCGGTGCCGCAGGGGCTCCGCGAGCACCCCGTCCCGGACGTCCTGCGGGTCGGAGCCGTACAGGGGCCGCAGATTGGCGCGCAGCGGCAGCCCGGCGGTGTGGGTGAGGAGGTTCAGGGCCGTGACGCCCGCGAGGGGCCGCCCCGCGGCCTCGGGCCAGTACGTGCCCAGCGGCGCGTCCGGCTCCAGCTTCCCCGCGTCGACGAGGGTGCCGATCACGGCCCAGACCGTGAGGATCTTGGTCAGGCTCGCGACGTCGAAGAGCGTGTCCCGGAGCATCGGCCCGCCGGGCCGCGCGGGATCGAGCGCGCCGACGGCGCCCTCGGAGAGGGTGGTCCTGGCGTCGCCCACGGCCCACACGGCACCGGGGTACACGCCCGCGCGCACACCGTCGTCGAGGAGCCGGTCGAGGGGATCACCGCGCTGGGCCGTGGGGTCGCGGGGCTCGGCCGTGGTATCGCCGCGCTGGGCCGTGGTATCGCCGCGCTGGGCCGTGGGGTCGCTGGGCTGGACCAAGGCGTGCCTCCGGCGGGTCGGGGCGGACCCGTCCGGGGGCCTGCGGGCCGGACCGCCGAGTCCCTGACGGGCCGTGCTCCGGAGTCATGCCCGGGAGGTGGTGGAAGACACCCTTCCGTCAGCTCCTGTCCCAGGACGTCACTTGCACGTGACCTCGTCACGCGGGGTGTAGTGGGTCTTGAAGGTCTCCCGCTTCACCTCGGCGCCACCGTCCTTGAAGACCCGGTCCACCGAGATGTCGAAGCCCTCCAGGGGCGGCTGGGGCATGCAGGCCTCGCCGGTGCCCTCGCGCTTCGCGGGCTCCTTGAGGTTGGTGCGCGGCCCGGCGACCGCCTCCACGGCGTCGTACTTCTTCGTCCCGAGGAAGCTCACGGTGACCGAGGAGTCCGTCGCGCTCGCCTTGATGTAGATCGGCTTGCCCGAGTCGTTGCGGAACTTCAGGTCCAGGCTGCCCCAGGCGACCGTCGCCTCGCGGCCCGCCGGGTAACGCTCGATGTAGAAGGAGTGGGCGCCGTACTCGACGGGCTTCACGCCCGCGAAGAACATCGCGTTGAAGACGGTCGTGGCCATGGCCGACACGCCACCGCCCGGCGCGGACCGGTACTGGCCGTCGAGGATCATCGTGCCGTCCACGAAGCCGTTGTCGGCGGTGCGCTCGCCGACCGTCTTGTTGAAGCTCCACACCTCGCCGGGCTGCACGACCGAGCCGTTGATCAGCTCGGCGGCCCGGCCGATGTTCGTCGTCCGGTAGGGCGCGGTGGGGAAGTCCACCGTGAAGGTCGACATCTGCTCGGTGATGCCGAGGCTGGCCAGGGAGTCGGCGGTGAGCTCGGGCTGCGTCACGGTGGTGGCCACCGGAGCCGTACGGGCCGTGGCGCCCGACTTGGACAGCAGCGGGCGCACGGCGTCGCCGAGGGCCTTCGCGGTGACCTCGTGCCCCGGCCTGCCCTCCGACTCGACGACGACCTTGCCGTCCCGCACCCCGAGGGTCGCTTCCACCGGGGCGCCCGTCATGGACGCGAGGGGCCGGGCGACGTCGGGGTCGCGGAGGAGGGCCTCGGCGTCGAGCGAGGCGCCGAGCCTGCCGTTCTCGGCCTTCACGGTGAGGTGGTCGGCGAGCGTGGCGGGGGAGATCCGCAGCCGCTCGGTACCGGCCGTGAGCGTCACCGGGCCGGAGACGGCGGGCTTCGCGTACGTGTCGAGGAAGCGGGTGACCTCGGAGTCGCCCAGCTTCGGCTCCGTCACGGTGACGGGGAGGGTCACGGACGAGGCGCCCGAGGCGGCGGGGTAGGCCGCGCGGAGCGTCTCGACGGCCCGCCCTGTGTCCAGCTGCTGGCCGGTCACCGCCCGGGTCGCGACCGCCTCGCCGTTTCGGAAGGCGACGGAGCCCTCGCGGACCTTCCGGTCGTTCTTCTTGGCGAGCTCGGCCACGGCGGCCTTCGCCTTGGCCTCGTCGTAGGCGAACACCGGCCGGATGTCGCGCTCGCCCGAGGAGAAGAGCCGCCCGATGACGGTCACGGGGTCGCGGGACGGGTCGGCCGCCAGGTCGGCGGTCTTCTCCACGTCCACGGTCAGGCCCGCGGCGGCGGGGGAGACGGTGGACGCCCGGTCGCCGACCGTGACGGGTATCGGCGCGCTCCAGGCGGCCGGGGCCTCGGCCGCGAGCTTCGCCCGCGCCTCGGCGCGGCTCATGCCGCCGACATCCACTCCGGCGACGCTGGTGCCGTCGGATATGTCGTCCCCGGCGGTGAGCAGGCCCGCCACGTACAGGCCGCCCGCGGCGACGGCCACCACACCCGTCGCGATCGCCGCCGTCCGGAGGCGCGGGCTGCGCCCCTCGCGGGGCGTCGGGGCATGGTCGGTCCTGGAGCGGGGCACACGCTCTCCCGGGGCGTCGAGGATGGGGGGATCTCCACGACGGTACGCCGAAAGAGTGTCAAATGCACATAAAGCAGCGCTGACCTGCGGGGATACGGAGCGAGGCGGAAGGGGTACGGACCGTTCCGAGGTACGGGGAGAGGCGCCGCACGCGGGCCCCTGAGCATGGGCCGCACGCGGCCCCTGAGCTGAGCCGCACACGGCCCCTGAGCTGAGCCGCACGCGGCCCCCTAAGCTGGAACGATGCCCTCCACCCCGCGCCCGAGCCCGCGTGCGAGCGCAAGCCCCAGCGCAAACCCGAGTCCCGGACCGCAGTCCGTCGACCGGGCCCTCGCCGTACTCGACGCCGTCGCCGACGCCGACCGGCCCGTCGGGGCGAAGGCGCTGGCGCGACGGCTCGGCTGTGCGCTGTCGACCGTCTACCACGTCACCGGCCCCCTGCTCGCGCGCGGCTACCTCGTCCGCACCGCCGACGGGTACGCCCCCGGTCCCAGGGTCCCCGCCCTGCACCGCTCCCACCAGCGCCACCACGGCCTCGGGACCGGGACCGGCGAGCTCCTCGGCCGGCTCCGCCGGGCCACCGGGGCGGAGGCATACCACACGGCGTACCGGGACGGCCTGATCACCGTCGTCGACACCACCGCCCCCGTGACCGACGCCACCCACCCCTTCACCCCCGGGCCCGAGGACCGCGCGCACGCGACCGCCCACGGCAAGGCCCTCCTCGCCGCACTCCCGCGCCCGCTGCGCCGCCGCTATCTCGCGGAGCACGGCATGGCCCGCTTCACCGAGCGGACCATCACCAGCGCCGAGCGCTTCGAGGCGGAGGCCGCCCGGGTGCGCGACCAGGGATTCGCCGTGTCGGTGGGCGAGGCGGACCTCGCCTACACCTGCCTCGCCGTGGCGCTCCCCGAGCGCGGCGACGGCATCGTGCACGCGCTGTCCGTCTCGCTCCCCACCACGGAGTTCGGACGGCGGCAGGGAGAGATCCGGGCCGCGCTCGCCCGTGCCGTACCCGAGTTTCCGGCCCTGCCGGAATCCTGACCGGCCCGGCTGGTCCCACCGGAGGGGGCCGCCGCAGGGTGGACGCATGATCTTCATCGCCGTCCGTTTCACCGTCCGCCCCGACCACGCCGACCACTGGCTCGACCGGGTCGCCGAGTTCACCCGCGCCACCCGCGAGGAGCCCGGCAACCTCTTCTTCGACTGGTCCCGCAGCGTCGACGACCCGAACGTCTTCGTCCTCCTGGAGGCGTTCGCCGACGCCGGGGCCGGCGCCGCCCACGTCTCCTCCGCCCACTTCGCGGCGGGCCTCGCCACCATGGCCGGAGCCATCGCCTCCACCCCCGAGATCATCAACGTCGAGGTCCCGCAGCAGGGCTGGGGCGCCATGGCCGAGCTCGCCCCGGCCGACGCCTGAGCACCCCGGGCCGCCCCGCCCCGCCTGATAGGTTCGCGGGAAACGCAGGCGGGGCGGCGGCCCGAGGGGAGAAGCGGCACATGGCGGTGAGCGGACGGCAGACCGGCAGGCCCACCCTGGAAGAGGTCGCGGCCCGGGCCGGAGTCGGCCGCGGCACGGTCTCCCGGGTCATCAACGGCTCCCCGAAGGTGAGCGAGCAGGCCAAGGCCGCCGTCGAACAAGCCGTCGCCGAACTCGGCTACGTCCCCAACCGCGCCGCCCGCGCCCTCGCCGGCAGCCGCACCGACGCCGTCGCCCTGGTGATCCCCGAGACCGAGGCGCGCCTCTTCGCCGAGCCGTACTTCCTCGACATCATCCGCGGCGTCAGCACGGAACTCGCCGACGCCGACAAGCAGCTGCTGCTCACCCTGATCCGCAGTGAGCAGGAGCGCCAGCGCTTCGAGCAGTACCTCGCCGCCCAGCGCGTCGACGGCGTCCTGCTCGTCTCCGTCCACGGCGACGACCCGCTGCCCGACCAGGTCCGCGCCCTCGGCCTGCCCGCCGTCCTCAACGGCCGCCGCCGCGAGGACGAGCGCGTCGCCTTCGTCGACTCCGACAACACCGGCGCCGGCCGGACCGCCGTCGCCCACCTCGCCGCCCGCGGCCGGCGCGCGATCGCCACCATTACCGGCCCCCTCGACATGTACGTGGCCCGCTGCCGCCTCGACGGCTACCGCGAGGGCCTGGCGGAGGCCGGACACGCCCCCGACCAGGATCTCGTCGCCAACGGCGACTTCACCGAGGAGGGAGGCCGGCGCGCCATGTGGGAACTCCTGGACCGCAGGCCCGGCCTCGACGCCGTCTTCGCCGCCTCCGACGTGATGGCGGCCGGGGCGCGCGCGGTCCTGCGCGAGGCGGGCCGCCGGGTCCCCGAGGACGTCGCGCTCGTCGGCGTCGACGACTCGGCGGTCGCCCGGCACATGGACCCGCCGCTGACGAGCGTCCGGCAGCCCATCGAGGAGATGGGCCGCACGATGGCCCGCCTGCTCCTCCAGGAGATCGCCGCCCCCAGCGACCCGGACGAGCAGCCCCGCCACATGCTGCCCACCGAGCTGGTCGTCCGCGCCTCGTCCTGACGCGGTCCCGCCGACGCGGTCCCCCGCGGACGCGCCCCGCCCGGCCGAGAGCGGACGCGCCCCGCCCGGCCGAGAGCGGACGCGCCCCGCCCGGCCGAGAGCGGACGCGCCCCGCCCGGCCGAGAGCGGACGCGCCCCGCCCGGC